>NZ_JBFULB010000101.1:0-12279 GCF_056400545.1 Stenotrophomonas sp. P5_A8
GGTCCGGACCGGTCGGGCCGGCTTCTTCTTCAACGTCGTCGCCGTCTTCTTCGTCGTCGGCGTCGTCCTCGGCATCGTCGCTGGTGTCTTCGGCCACGGCCGGGGCCGGGACTTCCTCGACCAGGTCGTTGAAGCCGACGATCACTTCGGCCAGGCGCTTCTTGCCTTCCTTGTGCGCGTCGTAGTCGGCCAGCAGCGATTCCACCGATACCGGGAAGGTACCGAGTGCGGCCTGGACCTGGCCCAGACCTTCTTCGATGCGCTTGGCGATGGCGATTTCGCCTTCGCGGGTCAGCAGCTCGACGGTACCCATTTCGCGCATGTACATGCGCACCGGGTCGGTGGTGCGGCCACCTTCGGTGTCGAGCGCGCTCAGCGCGGCGGCAGCTTCTTCAGCCGCGGTGTCATCGACTTCGCGGTTGCCGGTGTTGCCATCGTTGAGCAACAGGGTTTCTGCATCGGGCGCAACTTCATGGACATCAATGCCCATGCCGTTGATCATGCCGATGATATCTTCGATCTGCTCCGGGTCGACGATGTCGTCGGGCAGGTGGTCATTGACTTCGGCGTAGGTCAGGTAGCCCTGTTCCAGGCCCTTGCTGATCAGAAGCTTGATGTCGTTTTGCTGGGCAGGACGTTCGTTGGCCATGTAGTGCTCGCGCCACCGGCTGGGAGAGGGAATAGAACCTAGCATTATACCAGCCCGGCGCCCCGCGTTCCCGGGCGGTGGTCCCGGGGCTAGGGTCTGAGCAGGAAGGTCACTGGACCATCGTTGACCAGGCTGACAACCATATGGGCACCAAACTGGCCGGTTTCCACCCCCGGGGCGTGTTTTTGTCTGCAGATATCGACCAGCCGATTGAATCCGCGTTCAGCCTCCGGTGGCGGCGCGGCGGTACTGAAGCCCGGCCGCATCCCGCTGGAGGTGTCGGCGGCCAGGGTGAACTGGCTGACCAGCAGCAGCCCGCCGCCGGTATCGCGGAGTGATCGGTTCATTTTTCCGGCCGCATCGCCAAAGACACGGTAACCGAGCAGGCGATCGGCCATCCGGGTGATCTGGGCCTCGGTATCGCCCGGCTCCATGCCCACCAGCGCCAGCAGGCCGGGGCCGATCTGGCCGACGATGGCGTCCTCGACGCGGACACTGGCGTGGCTCACGCGCTGGATCAGGACAAGCATGGACACGGCTCCGCAACTGAAGGCGGCCCACCTTAACGCGACCGCGCGCCGACACGCTCGCCGCCAGCGGCTAGACTTTGCAGTGATGAAACCGCACACCACTGCCCGCCTGGCCTATCGCGCCGCCGCCCTGTTCACCCGCCTGCCCTGGTCCTGGCTGCGAGGCTTCGGCGCCGCACTGGCGGGCCTGTGGATCCGTCTCAACGCCCGTGAGAGTCGGGTCACCCGGCGCAATCTGGAACTGGCCTTCCCCGAACTGACCGATGCCCAGCGCGCGGTGATGCACCGGCAGGTGCTGCGCTCCACGGCGATGCAGGCGGTGGAGACCCTGCGTCTGTGGACCCGTCCGCGTGAAGCGAACCTGGCCTGCCTGGTCGAACGCCATGGCGAGGCGCTGTACGACGCCGCGCTGGCGGCCGGCAAGGGCGTGATCGTGGCCGCCCCGCACCACGGCAACTGGGAGTTGTTGAACCAGTGGCTGGCCTCGCGCGGTCCGATCGCCATCGTCTACAAGGCGCCTGACGAGGCGGTGGGCGATGCGTTCCTGCAACTGGTCCGCGGCGGCGACAACGTGCGCCAGGTGCGTGCCGAAGGGCCGGCGGTGCGCCAGCTGTTCAAGGTACTCAAGGAGGGCGGCGCCACCGGGATCCTGCCCGACCAGCAACCCAAGGCCGGTGACGGGGTGTTCGCGCCGTTCTTCGGCGTCGAGGCGCTGACCATGACCCTGGTCAACCGGCTGGCCGAACGCACCGGGGCCACCGTACTGTACGGTTGGTGCGAACGGATCGGCCCGGACATGCAGTTCGCCCTGCATATCGAGCCAGCCCCGCCCGAGGTCGCCGACCCGGACCCGCGCACCGCCGCGACCGCCCTCAACGCCGGCATCGAGCGGATCGCCCGCCGCGATCCGACCCAGTACCTGTGGACCTACAAGCGCTACACCCTGCGCCCGCCGGAAAGCGGCGAGGTCGATCCGTATGCCACCGAAGAACACCCGCACTGAGCGCGACGCTCTGTCGCGTCCCTGTCGCGATTGGAATCGGTGCCACCCGTCCCCACTGTGAAAGCCATGATGTCCCCCACGGCCCCTGCCATGTCCGATGCTGCCTCTTCCCTGTTCGGCGACCCGGCCGCGATCCGCTGCGAACGCGCGGTTGCCGAGCTGCGTGCCGGCCGCCCGGTGGTGATCGACGACGGCCACGGCCAGCGGCTGGCTTTCATCGCCCTGGACAGCAGCACCCGCAGCAGCTTCGGCGCTTTCGCCCAGGCCGCCGCTGACCGCCACTACCTGTTCCTCACCGCCACCCGCGCGCGGGTGCTGGGGGTCACTGCCGAACACGGCGCGCGCGTGCCGCTGGCCGGGATCGATTTCGATGCCCTGCCCTCGCTGAGCTACCTGCGCGAACCCGAGGCAATGCCGCCAGGCTGGAGTGCCGGCCAGGCACTCGACGACGGCGCGGTGGAAGTGGCGCGGCTGGGCCTGTTGCTGCCGGCCATGGTCGGGGTGTTGCTGGACGCCGATGACAGCCGCTTCGACGGCTGCGCGCAGGTGTCGCTGTGCGACCTCAGCCAGGGCGCCGAGCAAGCCGCGCATGCCTATGAGCTGGTGGCACGCTCGCCGGTGCCGCTGCGCGAGGTGGGCATGACCGAGTTCGCGGTGTTCCGCGGCGGCGTCGCCCAGCGCGACCAGGTGGCGGTGATTGTCGGCACCCCGGACCTGTCCGGCGTGGTGCCGGTCCGGGTGCATTCCTCGTGCCTGACCGGCGACCTGTTCGGCTCGCTCAAGTGCGACTGCGGCGACCAGCTGCGGCGCGGCCTGCGCAAGCTCAAGGAACTGGGCGGTGGCGTGCTGCTGTACCTGGACCAGGAAGGGCGCGGCACCGGCATCGCCGCCAAGATGCGCGCTTACGGTTACCAGCACGACGGACTGGACACCATCGACGCCGATGCGCAGCTGGGCTTCGGCGCCGACGAGCGTCGCTACGGCAGCGCGGTGGCGATGCTGCAGGGGCTGGGCGTGCACCGCGTGCAGCTGCTCAGCAACAACCCGACCAAGGCCCAGCGCCTGCGCAACGCCGGCATCGACGTGGTCGACTGCGTGCCGGTGACCGGCGACATCACGGTCGAGAACGAGCAGTACCTGCGTACCAAAGCCGAGCGTGCCGGGCATCTGCTCGACGTGGACGCGCTGATCCAGGCCGCGCAATAGCGCGCGGCAACCTGCTACCGTCAGCGCGACGGGCGCACCACCAAAGGGACGACGCCCGGCATGTTCCCCCTGCCGAGCACCCTGCCTTGCCCGACACCATCGTTACCCCTGCGTTCGCCACCCCGCCACCGCTTCCGGCGTTGCCACCGTTGCCCGCCAGCGCCGACTGGCAGCCGCTGCCACTGCGCGCGGCCAGCATCGCCGCCGCCGCCGGTGCGATCTCCGGTGCGCTGCTCATCGGCGGCGTATTGGCCGCAGGTTGGGTGGTGCTGGACCTGCCGATGCGCTGGCTCGGCGCTGCCGGCATGCTGGTGCTCGGTGCGCTGATCGGCGCGGGCTTCGGCTTCCGCCGCCAGCGGCGCACATACTGGCGGCTGGACGACCAGGGCCTGGGCGTGCGCCGCGACCTGATGTGGCAGCTGGAAACCCGCGTGCCGATCTCACGCGTGCAGCACCTTGACCTGCGCCGCGGGCCGATCGAACGCAGCGCGCGACTGGCCACGCTGGTGGTGCACACCGCCGGCAGCCGCTTCAGCGCGGTGACCCTGAGCGGGCTCGACGCCGACGATGCCGAACACCTGCGCGACACCCTCGCCCATCAACTCGACCGCGACGACGACGCGCTGTGAGTACGCCGCCACCGCTCGCTGAGGCGTCGGTCGCTGCCCCGCAGGAGCAGCGTCTGCATCCGTGGTCGTGGTTGTTCGTGCTGCTGATGCAGCTGCGCCAGTTCCTGCTGCCGCTGGTGGCGCTGGTGGTGTTCGGCAACCGGGGCGACCGCGACGAGATGTGGTCCTACCTGGCGGCGCTGATCGTCATCGCGGTGCTGGTGGGCATTTCGATCCTGCAATACCTGACCTACCGCTACCGGATCGGCCGCGACGGCATCAGCGTGCGCAGCGGGGTGATCTCGCGCAACCGGCGCGAGATCCCGTTCGCGCGCATCCACAATGTCGTGGTCCACCAGAACCCGCTGCACCGCCTGTTCGGCGTGGCCGAACTGCGCCTGGAATCGGCCGGCGGTCATCGGCCGGAAGCAGAAATGCGGGTGTTGAAGCTGTCCCAGGCGCTGGCGCTGGAACAGCTGGTGCGCCATCGCGGGCAGGAAGCGGACGCCGTAGCAACGCCAACCGGCAACGAGAACGCACCGGCAGCGCCCATCGACGACGTACTGCTGCGGCTGAGCCTTTGGGACGTGGTGCGTCTCGGCCTGCTCTCCAACCGTGGCTGGGTGGTGGTACTGGCCGCCTTCGGTGCCAGCTACCAGTTCTTCCCGCGCGGCACGGTGTCCGACGCGATCGAGCAGGGTGGCCGCCAGGCCTTCGGTTATGCCAGCCACCTGCATCCGGCCACCTGGGTGTGGGCGGTCGTCGCGGTCGTGATGGTGATCGGCTTCTGGCTGATGCTGCGGGTACTGTCGGTGGTGCTGGCGCTGCTGCGCTATTACGGCTTCCAGCTCAGCGAACACGAGCGCCGCCTGACCGTGGTCAGCGGCCTGCTCACGCGCCTGCGCAGCAGCGTCGCGCGGCGACGCATCCAGGCCTGGACGCTGCGCGAAAGCACGCTGCAGCGTTGGGCAGGGCGACGCCACCTGCGCATCGATATCGCCGCCGGCGCCGCCGTGGACAACGAGCGCCGCGACCTGCGCGAGCTGGCCCCGCTGGCCACCCCGCAGGCCTGCGACGCACTGGTGCAGCACCTGCTGCCGCAGCTGGAGTGGCCGCCTGCGCGCTGGCAGCCGGTGCAGCAGCGCGGCTGGTGGCGGCTGAGCCTGGGCGCGTTTGTGTGGCTGCCGGTGGTCGCCGCCGCTGCGGTCTGGAACGGTTACCCGGGCGGTGCGTTGATCCTCTTGTGGCTGCCGTGGTCGGCGTTCCGCGCGCACCGCCAGATGGCGCGCATCGGCTATCACCTGGACGACCAGTACGTGGCGGTGCGCGGCGGCTGGTGGCAGCGCTGGTGGCGGTTCGCCGAGTTGGACAAGCTGCAGAGCCTGCGCCTGTCGCGTTCCCCCCTGGACCGTTTACTGGGCACCGCCAGCGTGTGGCTGGACACCGCCGGCGCCAGCGGCAGCATCGCGCTGTGCCTGCGCTACCTGCCCGAAGCCGACGCGCGCGCGGTGCACGCGCAGCTGGGCAAGGCATTGGCCCGGCGTCGCCTGCACTGGTAGGAGCGCAGCCACGCATGGCGTGGCTCTACCCAAACGACTCCGGCGCGCGGGTAATGCCACGCCGCGCGCGGAAACCCACCATCGAGGGGCTTGGCAACGCCCTGCGTGGCAGCCCGTCCGGGTAGTGCCACGCCATGCGTGGCAGCCCTCCACCCCACTGCCCCGGAACCGCCACGCCGCGCGTGCCCCCCCCTCAACGCTTTGCCGGCCCCCAATACCCCAGCTCCCGGCGGATCTGCAGCCCCCGCGTCCACGCGCCGAACGGCTTGTGCTTGAGCGTGCCCAGTTCGCCGGACAGGAAATCCTCGGTGGCCGCGATCACCCGCTCGCTCGAATACCCGTCGCGGTACGGATGGATGGTGTCGGCATAACGCCGGATCTCGGCCATCAACGCCGGTTCCGGCGCCAGGGCGCGGTCCAGCATCGCCGGCAAGGCACTCGCATCGTCGAAGTCGATCATGTGCGGCTGCGGCACGCGGTTGCGGAAGGTCACCACCGGTTTGTGCTGCACCACGAACTCGGACACGATCGAGGAGGTGTCCGATACCAGCACGTCGGCGGCGCGCTGCGCGGCCATCACCTGCTCCGGTTCGATGAAGGCGGCGTTGTCGCCGGCCAGCGCGCGATAACGCGCGAACAGGTCCGCGCTGCACTTGGGATGCAGGGTCAGCAGCCAGTAGCGCTCGCCGCGCGCGATGTCGGCGGCAATAGGCGCGTACAGGTGCGGCGCCGCGCTCAGGCGCTCGGTGAAGGTCGAGCCGAACAGGATCACCGGGCGGCCGGCAGCCGTTGCCCGCAATGCGGCACTGGCCCCGCCATCGTCGCGGAACAGCGGGTCCAGCTTCGGCCAGCCGGTCTGCGCCACGGCGAAGTGACCCTCGCGCGACGCCAGCTCGCGGAACGGATCGGTGGTGGCCGGCCCCTGCGTGCAGTACAGGTCGAACAAGCCGCGCACGCGGAAATGGCCGCGCGCGCTGTCGCGCTTCTGCACGTTGAAGCCATGGAAGACCTGCACCTTGGCCCCGGCGATGAACGGCGGCACCCAGTTGGCGGCGCTGAACACCGCCCGCGGGCGCAGCGCCAGCGCCTGCCGGAGATCCACGTTGGGCACGCCCGGCAGCTGCGATCCGGCAGCCCCGTCGGCGAACCAGGCCGACACCGATTGACCGGACGCGTGCAACGCCTGGGCCAGTGGGGCGAGAATGGGCAGCGCATAACGCTCCGTCGCAAACAGCAGGTACTCGGCCATCATGTCCTCCACGACCGCTCCCACTGAACGGCCTCGCATCTCGGCCTGCATTATCGCGTTCAATGAAGCCGACCGCATCGGCGACTGCCTGGCCTCGCTGGCCTTCTGCGACGAGATCATCGTGGTGGACTCGTACTCCACCGATGCCACCGTGGCGATTGCGACCGCGGCCGGGGCCAAGGTGCTGCAGCGGCCCTTCGACGGCTTCCGCAGCCAGAAGGCCTTCTGCGTGGCCCAGGCCAGCCATGACTGGGTGCTGTGCCTGGACGCGGACGAGCGCATCAGCGACGACCTGCGCGCGGCAATCCTCGCCGCCCAGGCCGGCGGCTTCGCCGGCCACCATGGCTACCGCTTCGCGCGGTTGTCCGACTACTTCGGCAAATTCCTGCGCCACGGCAACGCCTACCCCGATCGCGTGCTACGCCTGTTCGACCGTCGCCACGGCGGCTGGCGCGGCAAGCGCGAGATCCACGAAGCGGCCAGCGTCGATGGCAGCGTCGGCGTGCTGCGCGGCGACCTCATCCACTATCCGTACCGCTCGCTGGAGCAGCAGTTGAGCAAGACCCAGCGCTACGCGCGGATGATGGCCGAGCACGAATTCGCGCGCGGCAAGCGCGCCACCCTGGCCAAGCTGGTGCTGGCGCCGGCCTGGCGGTTCTGGCGCGGGTTGCTGCTGCGCGGCGGCTTCCGCGATGGCTGGCACGGTCTGGTGTATGCCTACGTGCGCGCCAACTACGTGCGCCAGAAGACCATCATGCTGTGGATGCTCCAGCACGGGCAGCCGGTCAGCGACCCGCCGCGTGATCAGCCCGGCGACTGAGCCCGGGCGCCCGCCTGGGCCAGCGCCTGCCGGTGTACATGGCCCTGCATCACCGACAGGCCGGCCAGCAGCGCCACGATGGTCACGTAGAAGCTGGCGGTGATCTGGTGGGCGAACATCGACTGGGTTATCCCGCACAGCACGTAGGCCACCACGATCATGATCCCGGCCGCCGCCGGCCCACGGAAGGTGCTCTGGCCGCTGCGGCGGTGCAGACCCGCGAACACCCACAGCGGCACCCCATAGACCGCCAGCAACAGCAGCAGCCCCGGGATTCCCTGCGTGGCCGACCACTCGGCCAAATCGTTATGCGCATGGCCCAGATGGCAGCGCAGTTCGCTGGGATCGTCGCGGCACACCGGCAGGCGCTGCATCGCGCTGTCGAAGTGGCCGATGCCCACCCCGGTCAGGGGATGGTCGATGAAGGTCTCGTAGGCCACCTGCAGCCGTTCCACGCGGGCGCCGGCGGAGGAGTCACTGTCGCCCCGCTCCATCCGCACCACGTCGCGCTGGAGTTCGGTCAGGCGCACCTGCTCGCGCAGGCTCGGGATGGTCAGGGCCAGCGCGGCGGCGATTGCCATCAGGCCCGTCAACACCCCAAGGCGCGCCGGCCCGGTGCGCCAGCGCAGGCTCATCGCCATCACCGCCAACAGCGCCAGCAATGCCAGCCACACCCCGCGGCTGCCACTGAGCACGATGGTTACGCAGCCGGCGACCATGCCCACGATCACCCAGCTCCAGCGCCGGTGTGGACGGCAGAACACCAGCAGCACCATCAGCACCAGCACGATGTCGGCCAGCACGATGGCATTGGTGCTCAGGTCGGCCCGTGGCGCGCCGCCGGCAACCTGCATGATCGCCAGCACCATGGTGCCGAGCAGGCCGACCAGCGATCCCGCCCATAGCCAGCGCAGTTCCGGCCGGAACGCGCAGACCCACAGCGCCAACCACGGAATCACCGCAAACCGCGAGCGGTTGTCGATGTCGCGCAGGCCCTGGTTGAACAGATACATCGACAGCAGCGCAAGACCGATCGCGGCCAGCATCATCCAGGTCAAGGCCATCACCGGCCGTCCGGCCAGGTGCCGCGCACGCCACAGCAGCTCCGGCGCCAACAGGGTGCTGAGCAGCAGCACGATGCCGTAGGGCAGCAGGTTCTGCGGCACGGTCAGGATCAGCGCCGGCAGGCAGAACAGCCCGACGTTGGCCATCTGATGGGCAATCCGACCCCGCCCCTGCAGCGGCGGCAGGGAAACATCGGACAGCGGGGACACGGTGTTGTGTTTCATTGCCACTCTCGACCACACACAGGCATGCGTGCCCCTGGCATCCTCGGACGCGACCGGCGTCCACGGGCATGGCGCACGCGCTGGGCAGCGCGCGCCCCATTATGCGTCTCAATCCTCATCGCCATCGATCCTGTGCAGCGCGCGTTCGCGCTCGGCCTCGGCGGAAGTCGCCTCGCACGGGCCGTGGATGTCGCTGGCCTTCACCAGCCACCAACGGCGACGGTTGGCGACCCCGGCCAGCTCGGCCGTATCGCGATCCACGCAGCCCAGCAGCGCATCCTCCTGCACCACCAGCCATCGCCGCGCCGGCTCGGCCGCCTGCCAGGCCACGCCATCGCGCAGCTGCCGGTCCCAACGTCGGTTGAAGCCGAACGTGGTGGCGGGCCGATCGGCCATCAGCAGGTTCTGCTCTTTCCATGCCACCAGCCCCAGTTCACCGTCGCTGCCGATGCGCTGGCCGATGTGCTGCATCAACCCGCGTGCGGAACTGGAATCGTTGAACAGCGGATAGCCGACCAGGCCGAAGGCGACCCAGGCCATGGCCAACGTGGCCACCACGGCCAGATGGAAACGGCGCGCCCCGGCCACGCACAGGCTCATTACCGCCCAGCAGCCCAGCGCCACGCCCACCCAGCCCAGCGCGGACGTCAGCGCGGTATCGATGCCGCGCTCCACGATCAGCTTGCTCTCAAAACCGGGCTGGCCGGTCAGCATCGCACTACCGGCGCCGAGCAGGCCCAGCGCCAGCAGAGCGACGAAGCCGCCCAGCAACCACTGCACGCCGCGACGGCGCAGCAGCCCCGGCAACAGCGGCGCCAGCGCCAGGCAGAACATCGGCAGTGACGGCAGGATGTAGACATCGCGCTTGCCGTGTGGAATCGAGAAGAACAGCACGATCAACAGCCACCAGCCGAGCAGCACCAGATAACGCGGGTCGCGCCGACGCAGGCGCCGCCACCAGGCCGGCACCGCCCACGGCAGGACCAGGAACGCCGGCACCCACATCGACGGCATCGTGCCCAGGAAGTACCACCACGGCTGGTGGTGGTCCCAGGACTGCGCATAGCGCTTGGCGGTCTGCCGGAACAGGATGTCGTCCATGTAGCTGCGGTACTCGGCCGAACCACTGCCGGTGGCAGCCAGCACCATCGGCAGCAGCCACAGCAGCACCGCCAGCGCGAACGCCAGCGGCCCCAGCCAGAAGCGCCAGTCGCGCACGTGCAGCCGCACCCGCGGCCAACCCAGCACCGAGGCCAGCGCGGCCGGCAGGATCATCAGCAGCGCGATCACCCCCACGCCCTTGGTGATCACCCCCAGCCCGGCGGCGAACCAGCCCAGCCACCACCACCGCCACGCCGGCCCGCAGAGCAGGTGGCGCAGCAGGCCATAGTTGGCCAGGGTGATGAAGAACACCACCAGCGGATCGATCTGCGCCTTCTTGGCCTGGAAGGTGAACTGCACCGCGAACAACAGCGCCCAGGCCGCATACAGCCCGACCCGACGGGTCCACAGCCGGCGGCCGAGGTCGTACACGCAGGCCAGGGTGCCCAGCGCGGCCAGCAGCGACGGCAGCAGGAAGGCCACCCGCCAGTTGCCGAAAACGCTGTAGAACAGCGCCTGGGCCCACATCAGCATGGGAGGCTTGTCTGAATACAGCTCGGTGCCGCGATGGGGGAACAGCCAGTCGCCGCTGAGCACCATCTGCTTGGCGACCAGCGCAAAGCGCGGCTCGTCCGAGGGCCAGGGATCACGCATGCCCAGGCCGGTTCCGAGAACCAGCAAGGCCATCAACGCAAGCAACCAGAACTCTCGGGACGCACGGGTATTGAGCATGGGGCGCATGTCTGGCGGTATTGGATCAGCCCTTTTTTAGCAGACGCGCGTAGAAGAAGCCGTCTGCACCTTCTTCACCGGGCAGGCGCTGGCGCCCGGCCCACGAGTCGTGGCCGAAGCGTTCATCCAATGGCAGGAAGCCTGCGCGGGGGGTGCGCTGGAGGAAGTCTTCGACCTGGAATTGGTTTTCTTCGCGCAGGATCGAGCATGTCGCATACAGCAGGGTGCCGCCGGGGGCGAGCATCCGGAAGCACGCATCCAACAGGCGCGCCTGCAGCGCGACCAGCGCCTCGATATCGGTCGCGCGGCGGTGCAGCAGCACGTCGGGCTGGCGGCGGATGATGCCGGTGGCCGAGCACGGTGCGTCCAGCAGGATGCAGTCGAAGGGTTGGCCGTCCCACCAGCTGTCCGGATCGGTGGCGTCGGCGGCCAGCACCTGTGCCTGCGCACCGACGCCGGTGCGCACGAAGGTCTCGCTGATGCGCTTGAGCCGGCGCGGATCGATGTCCAGTGCCAGCAGCTGCAGGGTCGGATCGCGCTCGAGCAGGTGCGCGGACTTGCCACCGGGGGCGGCGCAGGCATYGAGCACCCGCGCGCCGGTACGCGGCGCCAGGGCGTCGGCGACCTGCTGGGCCGACAGGTCCTGCACCGACAACGCGCCCTCGGCGAACCCGGGCAGCGCCGATACCGCCACCGGCACCGGCAGGCAGATCGCATCGCTGCCCAGCGCCGAGGTCTCGGCGGCAATGCCGGCGGCCGCCAGTTGCTCGAGCATGCTTTCGCGGGTGCCGTGCTGGCGGTTGACCCGCAGCCACAGGGGCGCGGCCACCAGGCTGGCACTGAACACGGCGTCGGCCTGTTCCGGCCAGTCCTGCTCGACCTTTGCCGCCAGCCAGTCCGGGAACGCATCGCGCGCCGGCGCACGCGGGATGCCATCGCGCTGGGCGCGGCGCAGCAGGGCGTTGACCATGCCGGCCTGGCGGTCGCGGCCCATCGCCCGCGCCGCTTCCACCGTCGCCGACAACGCCGCGTGGGCCGGAAGATCCAGGGCATCGAGCTGGGCGAAACCGACCAGCAACAGGGCACGCAGCTCGTCCTCGCGCACGCTCAACGGCCGCTGCATCCACTGCGCCAGAGCTGCATCGTATGCACCACGACGGCGCAGCACGGCAAAGCACAGCGCCTCCAGCAGCGCACGGTCGCGGCTGTCATCCAGCTGCGGCAAGGCCTGGGTCAGCTCGGCCTTGAGCGAGCGGCCACGGCCGATCACCTGGGCCAGGACCTTGGCGGCGAGCACCCGGGTAGGCACGCCCGGTGCCATGGCCGCGCGCGGGGCCGCCTTGTTGTCACGGGTCTGGGTCATCTCAGGCGCCCACGACCAGGTCACGGCGCGCATTGAGGTAGTCGGCGGCGGTGATCGCCTTGCCCCCCTCGCGCTGCAGCACGCGCAGGCGCAGCGCGCCTTGCCCGCAGGCGATGTCGATGCCGTCGCGCGAGGCTGCCAGCAGGGTGCCCGGGGCCTGGCCCTGGTTG
>NZ_JBFULB010000102.1:0-16419 GCF_056400545.1 Stenotrophomonas sp. P5_A8
CTGCAGCGAGGCACGCAGTGCTTCACGATCGACCTTCACTTCGCGATCGGCGCCGATCGGGATCACGGCCTCGTAATCCGGGAAACGGCCGTCGATCAGCTTCGAGGTGAAGGTGACATCGTCGCGCTTGACCCGCACGTGGCTGCGGCCGACTTCCAACTCGATCTCGCGATCGCCGCTTTCCAGCAGACGCTGGAGTTCGGTCACGCCCTTGCGCGGCACGATGATCTGACGCTTGGCGCCGCTGGCCTTTTCCAGGTCGGTCTCGCACAGCGCAAGACGATGGCCGTCGGTGGCAACGGTTCGCAGGGCATCGCCGCGCAGGTCGAACAGCAAACCGTTGAGGTAATACCGCACGTCCTGCTGGGCCATCGCGAACGCGGTGCGCTCGATCAGCTCCTTCAGGGTGGCTTCGCCGATCGCCACGCGCTCGGTGGCTTCCACTTCGTCCACCGACGGGAAGTCGTTGGCCGGCAGGGTTGCCAGGGTGAAGCGGCTGCGGCCGGCCTGCACGGTGATCTTGTCACCGGTCTGCGAGACGGTGATCCGGCTGCCGTCGGGCAGGGCGCGGATGATCTCGAACAGTTTGCGTGCGGGGATGGTGGTCTCGCCGTCCTGGGCATCTTCCACCGCGATCCGCGACACCATTTCCACTTCCAGGTCCGTACCGGTCAGCGACAGCTGCCCGTTCTGCACCTGGACCAGGAAATTAGCCAGAACCGGCAGGGTCTGGCGGCGTTCGACCACGTTGACGACTTGTGCCAACGGCTTGAGAAAGGCTTCGCGCTGCAGTGTGAAACGCATGTGGTTCCGTGCCCCTATGCTTTAAAAAAATGTGGAATAAATCAAAAGCTTGGTGGTGATGGTAGCGCCAGAATCGCGGGAAAACACAGCTAAGTCTTTGTAAACAAAAGGGTTTCAGGCCTCGAAACCCTCTGCATTACTGGCCCCGAAGGGGAGGGCAATGCTGTGGATAACTTCGCGCCCAGATTGAACGGCGTTTTTATCCACACCCTGTCCCCTGCTTGCTACCGGATTCTGCACCGTTTTATGCGATGACGCCTTAGCGGCGTACATGCATCATTCGCTCAACTTCCGGATCAGCTTGTCCCAGTCTTCCCGCAACTTGCCGTCCGCTTCCATCAACGTCCGGATCTGCCGGCAGGCATGCAGCACCGTGGTGTGGTCCCGGCCGGCAAAGGCGTCGCCGATTTCCGGCAGGCTGTGCTCGGTCAGTTCCTTGGTCAGCGCCATGGCTACCTGGCGCGGACGGGCCAACGACCGGGTCCGGCGCTTGGACAGCAGATCCTTGATCTGCAGCCCGTAGTAGTCGGCCACGGTTTTCTGGATGTTGGGAATGCTGATTGCCTGCTGCTGGGCGCGCAGCAGGTCGCGCAGGGTTTCCTGCGCAAAATCAGTGGTGATCGCACGGCCGGTGAAGTTGGCGCGTGCGGCCAGAGTATTCAGCGCACCCTCGAGGTCGCGGACATTGGAGCGCATTTTCTTGGCAATCAGAAACGCCACATCGTCGGGGATCTCGGTGCCACGCTCGCGTGCCTTGGCCAGCACGATCGCGGCGCGGGTCTCGAAGTCCGGCGGCTCGATGGCCACCGACAGACCCCAGGCCAGTCGCGACTTCAGCCGTGCTTCCAGGCCCTCGACTTCGCGCGGGTACCGGTCGCAGGTCAGGATGATCTGCTGCTTGCCGTCGAACAGGGCATTGAACGTATGGAAGAACTCTTCCTGGGTACGGTCCTTGCCGGCGAAGAACTGGATGTCATCGATCAGCAGCGCGTCCACCTGCTGGAACTGGCGCTTGAACTGATCCATGGTTTTTTCCTGCAACGCCCGGATCATCGCGCTGAAGAACTGTTCCGACCGCAGGTACAGCACCTTGGCGCCCGGGTTGGCCTGGCGCATCGCATTGCCGGCCGCGAACATCAGGTGGGTCTTGCCCAGGCCGGTGCCGCCGTACAACAGCAACGGGTTGTGCGCCCGGTCGCCCGGTTTCTGCGCCGCCTGGAACGCCGCGGCCAGGCCCAGCTGATTGCTGCGACCCTCCACGAAGTTGGCGAAGGTGTAGTGGGAATCCAGGTTGCCGGCGAACGGCACCAGCGGCTCGGCCGGCACGACAGGCGCGGAGAAGCCCGGATTGGACGCAATCTGCGCCTCTACGGCGCGCGGACGCGAGCCGATTTCAAGAAAAACGTCGCCAAAGCCGGCGAAGTGCGCCAGCAGTTCCTTGATGCGCGGCAGGTACAGCTCGCGCACCTGGTCGACAATGAAGGCATTTGGCGCATAAAGCACCAGGCTGTCCACGCGCAGATCGGCCTGCAGCGGCTTCAACCAGGTGTGAACATCCTCGGGCGGGAACTCCGCTTCAAGGCGTTCGAGACAACGGGACCAGGCATCCATCGGCAATAATCGTCTGGGGCCAGGGGACAGGCGTGGAAAACCGCCGCACCGCAGGCCGGAAGGGGGAAAGAATGGATGGCGCAGACTACCACCGACGAGGGGGGCCGGGAATGGTTGTCCCGAAGTTATTCACAAAATGATCCACAGCTATTGCACAGCCCAATGAATTCCCGTAGTGACAAGCACTTGACGGCACCTTGATCAGGTCTATAGAATTTCCGGTTCTTTCCGTCCCCTTCATATAGAGGCCCCGCATGGCCACCAAGCGCACTTTCCAACCCAGCAACCTCAAGCGTAAGCGCGACCATGGCTTCCGTGCCCGTATGAAGACCGCTGACGGCCGCAAGATCCTGTCGCGTCGCCGCGCCAAGGGCCGTAAAGTCCTGAGCGCTTGATTGCAATGCCGCTTCCCGCGGCAGACGCAATCCTGACTGTGAGCAGTTCCGACCCGCGCAAGCGATTCCCTCGCTCTGCGCGGGTCCGTACGCGTGCCGAATATACAACGGTCTTCAACGGCGCCCGCCGTGTGTCCGATCCGCTGATGACCCTGCACTGGCTGAAGAGCGATACGCCAGCCAGGTTGGGTCTCGCCGTGTCGCGCAAAGTCGATCCCCGAGCCGTGGGTCGCAACCGAGTAAAGCGTGTGCTGCGCGATGCCACACGCCACCTACGGCCGTGGATGAGTGCCGGCGATTTTGTCGTCGTTGCCCGTAGCGCCGCCCGTACCGCCAGCAACTCAGAACTCCGCCAGGCCTTTGAACGCCTGCTGCGCCGTCTTGGCGCATTGCCCATGCCGGGCGCGGACGGCACAATGCCGCCGCCCCTGGGCGTTGTACCCCTTTCTTCCCAGCCCGAGCCGGCATCGCATGCCGGCCCCGTCGAGCCTGCCCGCTGATGAACCAGACCCGCGTTTTCCTGATTTTTGCCTGGCTGATGGTGGCCGTGTTGCTGTGGATGGAGTGGGGCCGCGACAAGGCCGCACCGACCCCGCCGCCGGTTGCCGCGCAGACCCAGGCAACCGTGCCGGGCGCGGCAGGTTCCATCCCCGGTGCGTCGGTGCCGCAGGCCCCGGGTAGCGCCCCGGCGACCCAGCCGGCCGCGCAGGCCCAGGCCGGCGCCGCCCGCGTCACCGTCACCACCGACGTACTGCGTCTGGTGCTGGACGGCGGCACCGTGCTGGACGCCGAGCTGCTGCAGTTCCCGCAGACCAAGGCGGACGGCAGCCCGCCGGTGCGCCTGCTGACCGAAGAGAGCACCCACCCGTACCGCGCGGTGAGTGGCTGGACCAGCCAGGACAAGGGCACCCCGGTGCCGGAAGCCAATGGCTTCACCCTGGTGGGCGACGACCGCGACTTCGTGCTGGGCAAGGGCCAGAAGGAACTGCAGATCCCGTTCGTGTGGAATGGCCCGAACGGCGTCAGCATCCGTCGTACTTACACGCTGGGTCGCAACGAATACGCGATCAAGGTGAAGGACGAAGTGGTCAACGGCAGCACCGCGCCGTGGAACGGCTACGTGTACCGCACCCTGGACCGCACCCCGACCATCCTGTCGCGCAGCATGACCAACCCGGACTCGTTCAGCTTCAACGGCGCGACCTGGTTCAGCCCGCAGGACGGTTATGAGCGTCGCGCGTTCAAGGATTACCTGGACGATGGCAACCTCAATCGCACCATCACCGGCGGCTGGCTGGCGATGCTGCAGCACCACTTCTTCACCGCGTGGATCCCGCAGGCCGACCAGGCCGCGAACTACGCGCTGTCCCAGCATGACGGTCGAGACCAGATCCAGGCCACCGGCCCGGCCTTCACCGTCGCCCCGGGCCAGCAGGCCAGCACCGAAGCTCGCCTGTGGGTCGGCCCGAAGCTGGTCAACCTGATCGCCAAGGAAGACGTGAAGGGTCTGGACCGCGTGGTCGATTACAGCCGCTTCTCGCTGATGGCGATCATCGGCCAGGGCCTGTTCTGGGTGTTGAACCAGGTCCACAAGGTCGTCAACAACTGGGGCTGGGCGATCGTTGGCCTGGTCGTGCTGCTGAAGCTGGTGCTGTATCCGCTGTCGGCGGTGCAGTACAAGAGTGGCGCCAAGATGCGTCGCTTCCAGCCTCGCATCGCGCAGTTGAAGGAACGCTACGGCGATGACCGCCAGAAGTTCCAGACCGCGATGATGGAGCTGTACAAGAAGGAAAAGATCAATCCGATGGGCGGCTGCCTGCCGATCCTCATCCAGATGCCGATCTTCTTCGCGCTGTACTGGGTGCTGGTGGAGTCGGTGGAACTGCGCCAGGCGCCGTGGCTGGGCTGGATCCAGGACCTGACCGCGCGTGACCCGTACTTCATCCTGCCGGTGATCAACGTGGCGGTGATGTGGGCCACGCAGAAGCTGACCCCGGCCCCGGGCATGGACCCGATGCAGGCCAAGATGATGCAGATGATGCCGCTGGTGTTCGGCGTCATGATGGCCTTCATGCCGTCCGGCCTGGTCCTGTACTGGGTGGTCAACGGTGGCCTGGGCCTGCTGCAGCAGTGGTGGATGACCAAGCGCCACGGCAGCGATCCGGTGCCGGCGACCACCGCCCCCATCAAAAAGAAGTAGAGCCGACCGTTGGTCGGCTGCAAAAACACGTAGCGCCGACCGTCGGTCGGCTGCCCCGGAAAACCCGCCACCCGGCGGGTTTTTCTTTGGCGGCGATACAATCGCCGCCACCGTTGCCCCGTTCCCCCGAGCCACTCCATGCCCGCTGCGTCGTCGCTGTTCCGCCTGTCCGTGCCCATGCTGGCGCTCACCCTGGCGCTGGCCGGGTGTGGGGACAAACCCGCGGCCACCGCCGACGGGGTCACCCAGCCCAGCGCGCAGGCCGCCGCCGCCGCCGACCCGGCGGCCGCACCGCTGCTCACCGCGCTGCAGAAGCTGCTCGACGGCCACCGCCGCATCATCGTGCTGCTGGCCGATGAGGCGCAGCAGTCGTCGGCTGACCGCGCCACCTCCAGCCGCATCGGCCAGCAGCTGTTCCATGATGGGCTGGCGCAGCGCGAGGCGATCGCCGCGCAGTTCGACACCCTGCTGCGCGATGCGAGCCCGCAACGCTTCGCCACCCTGGGCACGGTGCTGGACTACATCGAATCGGCGCCGGAGTTGTTCGACGCCGACCGCCTGGCCTTCCGCGAAGTCCTGCGCACCCTGCACGACCGCGTCGGTACCGATTCCTCGCTGCCGGCGGTGAAGCTGCACCAGCGCATCGGCGAAGACCTGGAGGCGCTGGACGAGATCGAGCGCAACTACAACCAGGAAATCACCCGCATCTTCAGCCGCTTCGACCGCACCCGCGCCATCGCGCTCAAGCGCGAGAAGTGGGAGGACTACATCGCCCACCTGCACAAGCAGTACAGCCGCGAGGCGATCCTGCGCGATTACGGGGTGATCGAGCCGTACCCGATGTCGATGAAGGACAGCGACCGCGAGATCTTCGGCCGCGACCTGCCCCCCAAGACCGTGGTGCTGAGCTTCGACGATGGCCCGCACAAGGCCTATACCGACGAGGTGGTGGCCATCCTCAAGCGCTACGACGTACCGGGTGTGTTCTTCGAAGTGGGCCGCAACCTGGGCACGGTGCAGGCCGACGGCAAGGTCACGCTGGGGCCGCTGGCCAGGATCAGCCGCGACCTGATGGAGCAGGGCTACGCGGTGGGCAACCACAGCCTCACCCACGCCCAGCTCTCGCGCACCACCGGCGATGCCCTGCGCGAACAGGTGTTGTCCACCGATACGCTGCTCAAGGATGTGGACGGCAAGCGCGCTCCGCTGTTCCGCTTCCCGTATGGCGCGCGCAATGCCGAGGGCCTGCAGCTGCTCAACGAAGCCGGGCTGAAGTCGATCATGTGGAACATCGATTCGATGGACTGGGCCGACCCGGTACCCGAGTCGATCGTGCAGCGCGTGGTCGAACAGGTGCAGAAGGAACAGCGCGGGATCATCCTGTTCCACGATATCCACGATCGCGCGGTGAAGGCGTTGCCGCAGATCCTGGATCGGCTGATCGCCGACGGCTACCAGTTCGCCGGCTGGAATGGCCGCGACTTCAGCGTTGGCCGTGCGCGCAAGGCGGCTGCCGCCGACACCACGGTCACCAGTGGCTACGAGAAATCCTGGGCCATCGTGGTCGGCATCGACGACTACGCCAAGTGGCCCAAGCTGGAATACGCCAGCCATGATGCGCAGGCCATCGCCGACACCCTGACCGGGCAGTTCGGCTTTCCGTCCTCGCAGGTGATCGTGCTGAAGAACCAGCAGGCCACCCGCAACAACATCCTGGCCGCCTTCCACGACCGGCTGGCCGACGACCGCACCGGCAGGAACGACCGCGTGTTCGTGTTCTTCGCCGGCCACGGCGCAACCCGTCGGCTGGCCTCGGGCCGCGACCTGGGCTACATCATTCCGGTGGATTCGGATCCCAACGAGTTCGCCACCGATGCCATCGCGATGACCGACATCCAGAACATCGCCGAAAGCATGCAGGCCAAGCACGTGATGTTCGTGATGGATGCCTGCTACAGCGGCCTCGGGTTGACCCGCGGGGGGGGATCGTCGTCGGCATTCCTGCGCGAGAACGCCCGCCGCAGCGCGCGGCAGATGCTCACCGCCGGTGGCGCCGACCAGCAGGTGGCCGACAGCGGCCCGAACGGGCATTCGGTGTTCACCTGGGTGCTGCTGCAGGCGCTGGCGGGCAAGGGCGACCTCAATGGCGATGGCCTGATCACCGGCACCGAGCTGGCCGCCTACGTCGCCCCGGCGGTGTCGGCGGTATCGCGGCAGACCCCGGCGTTCGGCAGCCTGCCCGGCTCACAGGGCGGCGAGTTCGTGTTCCAGGTGCCTGACAGCCAGGAATACCTCAACGCCGACACGCACCAGCTCTCGGCCGATGCCATCGCGCTGAACAACAAGGTCGATGCGGCGCAGGATGCCCAGGGGGAAACCCAGGCGCCGGTCACCGTCCCCGACCTGCAGGGAGGCAAGCGCACGCTGGTGGTGCCGGTAGCGCTGCCCACTTCCGATCGCCAGCGCGCGCAGCAGGCCAACGACCGCGGCCTGCAGCTGTACCGCGAGAAGCGCTACGACGAAGCGGCCGCCCAGTTCACCGAAGCGCTGAAGCTGCGCCCGGACTTCGCCCAGGCTGCCAACAACCTCGGCTTCGTCTACTACCGCCAGCAGCGTTACGCCGAAGCCGCGCGCTGGCTGGAGAACACCTTGAAGATCGATCCCTCGCGCGCGGTGGCCCACCTCAACCTTGGCGATGCGTACTTCCATGCCGGCGACAAGGCCAAAGCGCGGCAGGCCTACACCACCTATCTGGCGCTGCAGCCGCAGGGCAGCGGCGCTGCCCAGGCCCGCGCGCAGCTGGAGAAGCTGTAAGCCATGAACGCCTCCGCCAACATCGACACCATCGTGGCCATCGCCAGCGCGCCCGGCGCCGGCGGCGTCGGCCTGCTGCGTCTGTCCGGTCCGCGTGCGGCGGCCATTGCCACCGCACTGGGCGCGCCGACGCTGCGCCCGCGCCATGCCCACTACGCGCGCCTGCGCGACGCACAGGGCGAGGTGATCGACGATGGCATCGTGCTGTGGTTCCCGGCGCCCCACAGTTTCACCGGCGAAGAAGTCGTCGAGCTGCAGGGCCACGGCAGCCCGGTACTGCTGCAACAACTGGTCGCGCGCTGTATCGCGCTCGGTGCGCGCCAGGCGCGGCCGGGTGAGTTCAGCGAACGGGCCTTCCTCAACGGCAAGCTCGACCTGGCCCAGGCCGAGGCGATCGCCGACCTGATCGCCGCCAGCGATACGCGCGCGGCACGCGCCGCCCGCCGCTCGCTGGACGGGGTGTTCTCGCGCCGGGTCGACGAGGCGGCGGAACAGCTTGTTCTGCTGCGCATCCACGTGGAGGCGGCGATCGACTTCGCCGACGAGCCGCTGGATACCCTCGGTGGCGATCAGGTCCGCGCCGGATTGGGCCAGGCGCTGCGCGCGCTGGTGCAGCTACGCGACGATGCCGAACGCGGCCGCCGCCTGCGCGATGGCCTGCACGCGGTGCTGGTGGGACCGCCCAACGCCGGCAAGAGCTCGCTGCTCAATGCACTGGCCGGCAGCGAACGGGCGATCGTCACCGACATCGCCGGCACCACCCGCGACACCCTGCGCGAAACCATCCGCATCGACGGGCTGGAACTGACCCTGGTCGATACCGCCGGCCTGCGCGAAGGCGGCGATGCGATCGAGCGCGAGGGCATGCGCCGCGCCCACGTAGAGATGCAGCGCACCGACCTTGCCATCATCGTGCTTGATGCCCGCGACCCGCAGGCCGGGCACGCGGCGGTGCGCGAGGCCATCGCCGAGGTGCCGCAGCAGCTGTGGATCCACAACAAGAGCGACCTGCTCGCCGCGCTCCCGGCTACCGGCGACCCCAACATCGTGCACGTCTCGGCCGCCACCGGCCTGGGCCTGGACCGCCTGCACACGCGCCTGCGCGAACTGGCCAGCGGCAGCGCCGGGGACAGCGTGGAAGGTGAATTCTCTGCCCGCGCCCGGCATGTGGAGGCCATCGTGCTGGCCATCGGCCACGCCGAGCGCGCCGAAGCCGAGCTGGTCCACGAGCATCTGGAACTGGCCGCCGAGGAACTGCGCCTGGCCCACGAGGCGCTGGGTGAGATCACCGGGCGGATGAGCGCCGATGATCTGCTGGGGCGGATATTCTCGAGCTTCTGTATCGGCAAGTAGGGGCGGCTTTCTTCCCCCTGTCACACCGCACCACCACAATGCGCCGGTCCTTTCCACGCCCCGCCGCGTTGGCGCGGGGCGCATCACACAGGGGTTTGCAGTGTCGAAGTCGTCGTGGGGTTGTGTGTTGCTGTTGTCGCTGGCCGTGGCACCATGGGTGGCCATGAGCGCTGAATCCACGTCCCCCGCAACGCCCAAGGCGGCGGTGTATGGCCATCGCGGTGCCAGTGCGCTGTTGCCCGAGCACACCTTGGCCAGCTACGCGCAGGCCATCGCCGACGGCGCCGATTACATCGAACCGGACCTGGTGATGACCAAGGACGGGGTGCTGGTGTCGCGCCACGAGAATGAGATCGGGGGCACCACCGACGTGGCCGCGCATCCGGAGTTCGCCAGCCGCAAGACGGTCAAGACCATCGACGGCGAGCGCATGGAAGGCTGGTTCACCGAAGACTTCACCGTGGCCGAGCTGAAGACCCTGTACGCCCGCGAGCGTCTGCCGCAGCTTCGCAGCACGGCCTTCGATGGACAGTTCCGCATCGCCACGCTGGACGAGATCATCGCGTTCCTGGTGCAGCAGGCCGGGCGCGCCAACCGCGGCATCGGGCTGGTGCCCGAGATCAAGCACGGCACCTACTTCAAGGGCATCGGCCTGCCGATGGAGGACAAGGTGTTGGCCGCGCTGCAGGGCAACGCGTACACGCGGGTGGCACCGGTGACGATCCAGTCCTTCGAGGTCACCAACCTGCGTTACCTGCGCAGCAAGCTCGGTGYTGACAGCAACATCCGCCTGTTGCAGCTGCTCGGCGACCCGAAGCAGCAGCCGGGCGACGTGCTGGCGGCCAAGGGCAGCCAGCGCTATGCCGACATGATCACCCCCACTGGGCTGGCGCAGGTGGCCGGTTATGCCGATGGCATCGGCCCCAGCCTGCGCATGGTCATTCCGCTGGATGCGGCGGGGAAGCTGGGCACGCCCACCCCGCTGGTGCGCGATGCGCATGCGGCCGGGTTGATGGTCATCCCGTACACCTTCCGCCCGGAGAATTACTTCCAGGCCACCGAGTTCCGCAAGGGCGAGGCCAACGCACGCAATGCCGACGGCTCGGTCGCCGAGATGCGCGCCTACCTGGCCACCGGCATCGATGCGTTCTTCACCGACGACCCGGCACTGGGCCGGCGTGCGGTGGACGGGGATGCGGCGGCGACCGCAGGTAACTGACCGGCGACGATCGCTGCATCCGCAGGCGCGGATGGCGGGACGCCCTGCCGATCAGGACGTGCGTGACCTTGTTGCGATCGGCGACCACGGCTACCGTGGCCGCTGGACACGGAGGTCTGCATGTTGATCGGACATCGCTACGAACGCACGCCAGGCGGCGACCTGCACATCCATTCGCACAACCGCGTGCAGGCAGGCCTGGTGCTGTTCGTGGGCGCGGTCGCGTTGGCGGTACCCGGCGCGTTCGTGGTCGGGGCGCTGGTGAACGAACACTCGCCGTTGTCCCGCCTGGCCCCGTTGTCCTGGCTGCTGGTGGTGCTGGCGTTCCTGCTGCTGGTCGCGCTGGCGGTGGTCCTGCTGGTGTACACCGAGACCAGCGAAACGCTGACCCTGTCGCGCCGCGACGGCGTTGGCCAGCGCCATACCCGCACGCTGTCCGGGCGCTGCACGCTGGTGAATGCCGCCTTCGCCCTGCACGGGCTGTCCGCACTCCAACTGCGATGGCACGGCACCCTGCACCGCGGGACCACCCAGCTGTGGCTCGTGCGCCACGATGGCAGCGAGACCCTGTTGACGCCTGGCAATGTCGCCGTGCTGCCCGGCACGCGGCGCACCGACCGCTGGCTGGGCGTGTTGGCCGATTACCTGCAACTGCCGGTGCCCGTGGAGGTGCTGGACCCACCCCACGCGGCCCCGGCGCAGACGGTAGAGGAGGGCGCGGACAAGGCGCCATCCGCAGCTGACAAGGCCGGCGCTGGCGTCCGCCTCTTTTTCGGCCTGCTGGGCGCCTTCCTGGCGGTACTCGAACTCACGCAGCTGCTGTCGCTGGTGACCGCCCTGGCCACCGCGCGGATCCGGGTCGGCGGCTACCGCGTCAGCGCGCACACCTACTATTGGAGCGAGCAGCCGCTCGCGTACGCGTTCAACGTGCTGTTCGGGGTGGCGATGGTGGTCCTGGTGGGCATGTTCGCCATTGGCTGCCTGCGCCTGGCGCTGTTCGGCCGGATCAGATCCGCCACGTGAGCGCTACTCGCGCGGCTCCGACCGGTCACGCGGCCGGAACGGCAGCACCACGTAGTCCTGGCCTTCGCGCGGTTGCCACAGCACCGGCACGCGCTGCGGTGACGGCGGCTCCAGGTCGCTGTCGCGCTGCAGCTCCAGGTCTTCCTCGTCTTCTTCTTCCCAGCTGTAGCGCTTGCGCGGGGCCATCGGGTCGGACAGGCGGAACAGCAGCGCGCTGAGGATGCCGGCAAAGGCGCCGCCCATGTGCGACTGCCAGGACACGCCCGGCTCGTGCGGGAGGATGGTGATCAGCATGCTCCCGTAGAACAGGAAGGCGATCAGCCCGGCGGCGATGGCCGGACGGTCGCGGCGCAGCAGGCCGAGCACGAACACCAGGAACATCAGGCCGTGGGTGATGCCGCTTGCGCCCAGGTGGTGGCTGCCGATATCGCCGAGCAGCCAGGCACCAAGGCCCGAGCCGATCCACAGCAGCGGCAGCGCGCGCAGCGTGGCGTTGGGATAGACGCTGCCGGCCAGTGTGCCGAGGATCAGCAGGGCAGCCGCGTTGGCGCCCAGATGCTCGACCGAGCCATGCAGCAGCGGGGCACCGAGAATGCCGAGCAGGCCGGCCTTGTCCAGCGGCGACACGGCCCACGGCTGCCAGTTGAAATGACCTTGCGCGGTGAACACCGCCACCAGCACCAGCACGAACGCCAGGCTGGCGTTGAACGCCCGCATCACACGACCGTGGTCGTTGCGGGGGGAGACCGGCGGCTCGCCGGCGGGCAGGGGCAGGTTGTCGTTCATACCCTAAGGGATTGCGTCGCCCGGGCTGAACACAAGGGCAACGCGACGGGAGAGAGTGGTGGGGCCGGCGGGCGGCGATGATCACCGCGACCACGCCCAGCGAGATCGGGGTGGGAATCTTGAAGATGTCGATCAGCATCATCTTGATGCCGATGAAGGCCAGCACCAGGGCCAGGCCGTAGGGCAGCAGGTGGAAGCGATCGGCCATGCCGGCCAGCAAGAAGAACATCGCCCGCAGGCCCAGCACCGCGAACACGTTGGAGGTGAGCACGATGAACGGGTCGGTGGTGATGGCGAAGATCGCCGGGATGCTGTCCACCGCGAAGATCACGTCGGTGACCGCGATCAGGATCAGCACCACGAACAGCGGGGTGAACCAGCGCTTGCCGTCGCGCATGACGCTCATCGCGTTGCCGGCGTAGTCCGGGAGCAGGCGCAGGTGCTTGCGCATCCAGCGCAGCGCCGGGTTGGTCTCAAGATCCGGCTCGGTCCCGGCCGAGAACCACATCTTCCAGCCGGTGAACAGCAGGAACGCACCGAACACGTACAGCAGCCAATGGAACTTGGTCAGCAGCACGCTGCCGGCGAAGATCATGATCGTACGCAGCACGATCGCGCCCAGAATGCCGATGATCAGCACCTTCTGCCGTTGTTCTTCGGGTACCGCGAAGTAGCCCATGATCATCAGAAACACGAAGATGTTGTCTACCGCCAGGGCTTTCTCGACCAGGTAGCCGGTGAGGAACTCCAGCCCGACCTTGTTGGCCACCACCTGGCCGGCGGTTTCGTTGAGGTAGTACCAGAGGCCGCCGTTGAAGGCCAAGGCCAGCAGGACCCAGCCGATCGACCACCACAGGGCCTCCTTGAAGGTGACCTTGTGCGGTCCGCCGTGTCGCATCAATACGAGATCGACCAACAGCGCGATGACCACCACCGCGCCGAAGCCGCCCCACAACCATAAGTTACCGATCGTCTGCATGGGTTTGTCCGTTGGAAAAATGAATGCCTCAAGCCGGAGGGCGAGGATCTGCAACGGAGGATCGGGGGGATCCGGGGAGACAGAGCTTCGCCATACGGCGAAGGTC
Source organism: Stenotrophomonas sp. P5_A8 (assembly GCF_056400545.1). Classification (NCBI taxonomy): domain Bacteria; kingdom Pseudomonadati; phylum Pseudomonadota; class Gammaproteobacteria; order Lysobacterales; family Lysobacteraceae; genus Stenotrophomonas; species Stenotrophomonas sp. P5_A8. The sequence continues at coordinate 13,291 of NZ_JBFULB010000102.1, forward strand.
TCGCTCGCAGTCCCGATGGGTGGGACTGCCGTTGCACCGGAGCCTGCGGGCTCGAATTGACGGCGACAACGTCTGGGAGCTACTCCCCTTCTGAGGCCGATTCTGCGGGCTGCCGGGGCCGGCGTCAAATGCCCGCCGTTTACCTCCCCGCTCGACCGGAACGCCCCGGGGCCAGGGGGCGCCGACGCAGGCGCGGGGGTAGGGCGCGCGCATGGCGGGACCCGTGGTGCGCGCGCGCAGGCCGCGGTCCGGCAGCGCGTACCCGATGCCGCGTCATACAATATGCGGATGAATACCCCTGCCCCCGTAGTCCGCCTCAAGAACGCCTGGCGCTCCAGCCACCCGTGGATCTTCCAGAAACTGGTCGAGAAGCCTGTCGTCCGTCCCAAGCCCGGTGCCATCGTCGACGTCGTCGGCGTGGACGGGGAGTGGATCGGCCGTGGCTTCTACAACGGTCATTCGCGCATCGCCGTGCGCATCCTGGAAACCGATCAGGCCGTTCCGGTCGACGCCGGCTGGTTCTCGCGCAAGATCGCCCAGGCGGTCTCGCTGCGTCGCGAGGTACTCAAGCTGGACGAGGTGTCCAACGCCTGGCGCGTGGTGCACAGCGAGGGCGACGGCCTGTCCGGCCTGGTCGTGGACCGCTATGGCGATCTGGTGGTGGTGGAGTTCTTCGCCGCCGGCATGTTCCGCCACCGCGAATGGGTCTATGAGGCGCTGCGCGAGCAGTTCCCGGGCTGCCGTTTCCACAGCTTTGCCGACGAACACGTGCAGAAGCAGGAAAGCTTCGACTTCCACGGCAACACCACCACCGAAGCGTCGGTGATCAGCGAGTACGGGGTGAAGTTCCGCGCCGATCCTGCCGGTGCGCACAAGACCGGTTTCTTCGCCGATCAGCGCGAGAACCGCCAGTGGCTGAGCCAGCAGGTGGAAGGCAAGACCGTGCTGGACCTGTGCTGCAACACCGGCGGCTTTGCGGTGTACGCCGCGGTGCGCGGTGCTGCCGAAGTGGTCGGCATCGACATCGACGAGGAMGTGATCGAGATTGCCAAGGGCAACTCGCGCCTCAACAACGTGCGCCCGAAGTTCATCCAGTCCGACATCTTCCCGTGGCTGCGCGATGCGTCCAACCGCGGCGAGCGCTACGACGTGGTCATCCTCGACCCGGCCAAGATGACGCGTGACCGCGACCAGGTGATCACCGCGCTGAAGAAGTACCTGGACATGAACAAGCTGGCCCTTGGCGTGGTCAAGCCCGGCGGCCTGCTGGCCACGTTCTCGTGCACCGGCCTGGTGGCCGAGGACCAGTTCCTGGACATGCTGCGCCGCGCCGCGTTCTACGCCGGCCGCACCATCCAGATCCTGAAGGTATCCGGCGCCGGCCCGGATCATCCGTTCATGGCCCACGTGCAGGAATCGCGCTACCTCAAGGCGGTGTTCTGCCGCGTGCTGGACTGACAGCACCGTGCGTGCCGACCGGCGGTCGGCACCTGGCGGGCTGTGTGCGTGCCGACCAACGGTCGGCACCTATCGGGCTTTGTGCGTGCCGACCAACGGTCGGCACCTACAGGGCTGTCTGCCGGCCGACCCAGCGATCGACACGCCTGACGGCGTGCCTGCCGACCGTCTACGGCGTTGGGAACGGGTAGAGCCGAGCCATGCTTGGCTGGCCACGCTCCACGCAGCAGCCGAGCATGGCTCGGCTCTACCGCGTGTCTTCCGACAGCGCTATCGTCCTACGCTTCCCATCACAGGTGAGGCGTCATGACGTTGCGCAGTCTGTCTTTGCTGGTCTCGCTGGCGTTGTGCACGCCGCTGGCCGCCCACGCCATCACGTTCTCCCCGCAGGAACTGGCCAGGGCCGCCACGCTGCAGCAGCGGCTGCTGACCCTGGACAGCCACTTGGATACGCCGGCCAACTTCCACCGCGACGGCTTCGACATCACCCAGCGCCACGACCACAACGCGTTGTCGCAGGTGGACTACCCGCGCATGGTCGAAGGTGCACTCGACGGCGGCTTCTGGGCGATCTACACCGACCAGGGCGACCGCAGCGCGCAGGCGCACCAGCACGACCGCGATGCCGGCCTGCTGCGGCTGATGGACATCCGGCAGATGCTCGCCGCGCACCCGGATACCTTCCAGCTGGCGCTGACCGCGGCCGATGCGGCGAAGATCAAGGCCGCCGGCAAGCGCGTGGTCTACATCAGCATGGAGAACGCCAGCCCGCTGGTGGATGATCCCTCGCTGCTCAGCTTCTACCATCTGGCCGGGTTGCGCCTGCTCAGCACGGTGCACTTCGCCAACAACGAGTTCGCCGATTCGGCCACCGACAAGCACGGTGCCGAGTGGAAGGGCCTGAGCCCGGCCGGCAAGGCACTGGTGGACGAAGCGGTGCGGCTGGGCATCGTCATCGACCAGTCGCATGCCGCCGATGCGGTGTTCGACGACCTGATCGAGCGCATGCCGGTGCCGTTTGTGCTCTCGCACAGCTCGGCCAAGGCGATCTACAACCACCCGCGCAATCTCGATGATGTGCGCCTGAAGCAGCTGGCCAGGGCCGGCGGGGTGATCCAGGTCAACGCCTATGGCGGCTACCTGATCGACACCGGCAAGACCGAGGCGCGGTCGCAGGCCGAGGAGGCGCTGATGCAGCAGCTCGGCGGCGACTACGACGGGATGACCATCGCCCAAGGCGTGGCGCTGAAAAAGGGGCTGGAAGACATCGACGCGCGTTATCCGCTGCGCAAGGCGACGCTGGACGACTTCTTCGCCCACTTCGAGCACATCCTGGAGGTGGTTGGCCCCGAACACGTGGGCATCGGCCTGGACTGGGACGGCGGCGGTGGCCTGGCCGACCTGCCCGACGTGAGCCAGTTGCCCAAGATCACCGCCTGGCTGCTGCGCAAGGGCTACAGCGAAAAGCAGATTGCCGGTATCTGGGGCGGCAACCTGCTGCGGGTGATGCAGCAGGCGCAGGATCACGCCGCCAAAATCGCCGCGGCCGCAAAACCCTGAACACCGGCGGCGCCCCCGGCGTTCGCCTCAAGCGGCAGTCGGTGGGTCGGGCGCTGGGTTCCCATGCCCTTTCCGGCGAATGTCCTCCGGCGTCGGCCTGCGGCCGCCCCC
>NZ_JBFULB010000103.1:0-12187 GCF_056400545.1 Stenotrophomonas sp. P5_A8
CGTCGGGCAGGTGCACCACGCTGCCCGGCGGTAGCGGCTGGCCGTTGTCGTCGTGCAGAACCACGCTGAGGGGATGGGTGCGCCGCAGGCCGAAATCGACACCGATGCCGGCGCTCTGGCGCGGGGTGACCCAGCGGTCTACCTCGGCTGCGCGGATGTCCGCCGGCAGGTCGAGCGTGTCGATCGACAGCCGGTTGCGCTGCCAGGACAGCAGCGGCGTCACCAGCAGCAGGCCGTTGCGGTCGGTACTGCCGATCAGGCGGTTTTCCAACCGCACCGGCACGCCGGCGAAGCTGCCGGTGGAGACCACGGCGAAGGCATCGGGCACCTCGCGTGCGGCGAACACGTGCCCGCCCATCCAGACCAGGCTGCCGCTGGCGCTGGCATAGCCGTAATCGGTATCGCCCTGGCGCGAGTAACCCAGGGCGTAACGCCCGACCCGGTTGAGCCAACCCACCTCGGCCAGGCCGCCGCCGCCATCGTCTCCGCCACGCGCCTGCACGCGCCAACCTACGCCGCCCTGGCTGCCGTCGCCCGGCACCGGCTGGGACAGGTCGGCCACGTAGGTGGTGTTCTCGCCATTGCGCTGGGTCGACACGCTGGCCTGGCGGTTGCGCCCCAGGGCGGCCGCCAGCGACAGGTAGATGCTGCGGTCCTGGCGGTCATCCAGGTTCTGGTTGACCGAGAGATACGTGGACCAGCGCCGCCCCAGGTTGGCCGACCAGAACAGGCTGGCGTAGCGGTTGTCCTCACCATCGCGGTAGCGCAGGCGCAGGTAGCTGGCACTGATCGCCCCGGCTCCGTCCAGGTTCACACCCAGGGTGGCCTGTTCGCTGATCTGGGCGGGCAGGCTGTCCTGCAGCGCGCCGAGGTCGCGGTAGTCGCCGTGGGTGCGTCGGCTGGACAGGTTGACGTTGAAACGGCGGTTGTTCCAGCTGTATCCCAGCCCGTACTGGCCGCCTTCCCGGCCATCCTGGCGGCTGTGCACGTACGCTGCATTGATCACCCCGGCGGCGCCCAGCAGCCACCAGCCGCCGGCGCCGGCATTGCCCACGCCGCCGCCGCCCTCGGCATGCAGTTCGGCGGTGAAGCGGTCGCTGACGCCATAGCGCCAGGTGCCGCTGGCCACGGTCTGTGCGTCGTAAGCGAAGGAGCGGATGCCGTAGTCGCGGCGCATCCGGCCGACGCCGAGCGACCCGTCCGACAATCCCTTTGCAAGCAGTTGCTGGGTGCCGTAGAAGGCGAAATCCAGCGTCTGGATGCGGCCGAACGCATCGGTGATCACCACCTGGGCATTGCCGGTGCCGTTGATGCCCGGCTGCGCGGCCAGCTGGAACGGGCCGACCGGCACCTGGCCGTTGTACTGGCGCAAGCCGTCGACATACAGCTCGACGTTGGAGGGCACCACCGCTTCGCCGAGGAAGGTCGGCGTGGGGGTCAGCAGGCGATAGGGCTGAAGGCCGTAGTTGCGTCCGATCTGGATGCCGCCCATCCGCACCGGCCGGCTCCAGTCGACGAAGCCGCTGTAGAAATCGCCCACGGTCAGGGTCAGCGCGGCGTCGGGGAAATCCAGTTGCCAATGGGTATCCAGACGCACGCTGTCGGTCCGCCAGCCTTGTTGGGGCACTTGGTAGGTGCGCTGCACGGTGCTGTTTTCCAGCACGCCATTGCCGAGCCCGAACACGCGCAGTTCGCTGGTCAGCGCCAGGTTGCCGCCGGCCTCGTTGTGGCTGCCGTAGAGGTCATAGTTGAGCAGTGCGCCTGGCGAGGCCGACGCATGGGGCGTGGTTTCCTGCGCGCGCTCCAGCCGGGTGGTCGGCAGGGCGAGCTGGTCCAGTGGCACATCCAGCGACAGCGTCTGCAGCGAGGCGTCATAGCGCAGCACTACGCCGGCCAAGAGGTCCAGTGGCACCGGCGCATCGCCCTGTGCCGGAAAGCCGAGTTGCCGCAGCGTGGCCGGCGTGGCGAACAGACGGCCCAGTTGCTGGGTGAAGGGCAGCAGTCCCCGGGGTGCGCGGTTGAGGGTGACATCCAGATAGAGCGTCTGCGCGGCCGTCAGCGGGGTGGGCGCCGGCAGCACGGCGTCGCCGGACGCGCCCGAGGCGTCCAGCCCGCTTTCTGCCGCGTGGATCGTCCATGGCAGCAGGCTGGCGCTGAGCAGCATCCGCGCGCAGGCCTCAGCGAGCCGGTGGCGCGGCGGGCAGTGGCGTCTGGGCCGACTCACCATTGATCCTGGCCATGAAGGTGGCACCGGCCAGTCGGGCCGGGGGGAGATCCAACGGCCAACGCATGGTCTGGCCGCCAAGCACGTAACCGAGCAGGCCCGGATGTACGGTCTGCGGGCGTTCGGCGCTGCCGATGGCCAGATCGGCAAGTTGTGCGTGGGTGCCACCGGCGTTGCTCACTTCCAGTGCGGGCCGGCCATCGTCCAGGGTGATCTGCCGCGCCTGCAGTTTGGGCGGGGTGGTATCGAGCGGCTGGACGAACACCGGCAGCGAATAACGCAGCACGAACTGCATGCCGGTGCGGCCCGGATCCAGGGTCGGCAGTTCGTCGACGATCACCCGGTACGCCAGCTGCTGCGACGGCGCCTGCGGGTCACTGCGCACCACCCGCACCAGTTGCTGCTGGCCGGCGGCCAGCGATTGCATCGGCGGGCTCACCTGCAGGTCCCCGGTGGGGGTGAGCTGGTCCTGACCGCCCTGCTGCTGCCAGCGATAGACCCGCACCTGCACCTGCACCGGCGCGGTGCCGCTGTTGCTGATCCACAATGCGTCGGCGTTCTGCCGGGGGCCCAATTGCAGGGAGGTGGGCGCCACCTGCAGGCTGGCGGCCAGGCTGGTGCTGCAGGAGAGGACAGACAGGGCGCAGGCCAGTCCCAGGCGCCGCCAGGGGCGGACCCGTGCGGTCATTGGCATGGGCTGCCCTCAGTAGGAGATGGTGGCGGTGACCGTGTCCTGGTAGTTACCCGTCGCGGCGTTGTTGACGCTCGGGTTGGCGATCTGGCCGTACACCGTGTACGGCACGGCCAGACCGGTGCCGATGCCGGCCACCGTGTTGGTGCCGGTAGTGGCGCCCCAGACATTGGCGTGCCCGGCGTCCTGGTAGAGCTGGTAGCCGACGAAGTTGTTGGTGGTGACCGCCGCGTTGGTGTTCTTCATGCGCCGGGTGGTCACGTCATTGGCGGTGCCCGCGTTGGAGCCGGCATTCAACGCAATCGTGTAGGGGGTCAGCGCCGAGCATTGCGCGGTGATCGTGCCCTGGGCGTTGGACGGGGTGGTGGCGGTGGACAGGGCCGAGCCGAAGTCCACGTCGGTGGCGGCCGCGGCCGTGATCGTGCAGGCCTTGGTGATGATGATCTTGACGTTGAAGGTGGTGGTGTCGGCCGCCAGGGCCRGTGCGGCCAGGCTGGCCAGCGCCACGCACATCAGGGTAGGACGGAGAAATCGCACGGGCATGCTCCTTGGACTGGGTCCTTACATGAACAAAACGATGCTGCCGATCGGTGTTGCGGTGTATTCCCGGTTATAGGATTGGTGTTGTGCGCAGCCCGTGAGATTTGAAGAAATCTATGGGCGTTTTCGGCAAGATCGCGAAATGTGTGATGAGTGTCGCCTAAGTTCAGGTTCGTGAGGGCGCCCCCTCGCCCAAACCCCGGCTGTCGGCGTTCCACCGATCCCGTTCAGATTGGCCGCCGGATCGGCGATAATGGCGGCTATGAGCGTGAATCTGAAAACCCCCGAGGAAATCGAACTGATGCGCATCGCCGGCCGCCTGGCCAGCGAGGTGCTCGACATCGTCACCCCGTACGTGAAGCCCGGCGTGACGACCGAAGAGCTGGACCGCATCTGCCACGACCACATCATCAACGTGCAGAAGGCCACGCCCGCCAACGTCGGCTACCGTGGCTTCCCCAAGACGGTCTGCACGTCGGTCAACAACGTGATCTGCCACGGCATCCCCAGCGAAGCCAAAGTCCTCAAGGACGGTGACATCGTCAACATCGACGTCACCGTGATCAAGGACGGCTGGCACGGCGACACCAGCCGCATGTACTACGCCGGCACGCCGTCGACGATGGCCCGGCGCCTGGTCGACACCACCTACCAGGCGATGTGGGCCGGCATTCGTGCGGTGAAGCCGGGCGCGACGCTGGGCGACATCGGCCACGCGATCCAGAGCCTGGCGGAAGGCGAGCGCTTCAGCGTGGTACGCGAGTACTGCGGTCACGGCATCGGCAAGGTCTACCACGACGAGCCGCAGGTGGTGCATTACGGCCGTCCGGGCCAGGGTCTGGTGCTGCAGCCGGGCATGACCTTCACCATCGAACCGATGATCAACGAGGGCACCCGCTACAACAAGGTGCTGCCCGATGGCTGGACCGTGGTGACCAAGGACCGCAAGTTGTCGGCGCAGTGGGAGCACATGATCGCGGTCACCGAGACCGGCGTGGACGTGCTGACCCYCTCGCCCGGCGAATCGCAGGTCTGAGCATGTTGCCGGCGAGCCCGATCCTGGACGCGCCGGCAGCGTCCGTCACCGACCTGGAATGGTCGGCGCTGGCGCGGCAATCGCTGCAGCAGACCGACGCGCGGCTGTACCGCCGCTTCGACCAGGGCGACAACATCGAGCGCCTGCTGGCGTTGCGCGCGCGCGCGGCCGACCACCTGATCCGGCTGGCCTGGCAGCGTTGCCTGCCGGCCGGCAGTGGCCTGGCGCTGTTTGCCGTGGGCGGTTACGGGCGCGGTGAACTGTTTCCGCGTTCGGATATCGACCTGCTGGTGTTCGGCGAGCCCGGGCACCAGCGCCAGCACGAATCCAGCCTGGCGCGACTGTTTGCGTTGCTGTGGGACTGCGGGCTGCCGGTCAGCCACGCGGTGCGCTCGGCGGCCGAGTGCATCGATGCCAGCGCGGATCAAACCGTGATGACCGCGCTGATCGAGTCGCGGCCGCTGCTGGCCGATGAGGCGGCACGCCTCGCGCTGAAGGCGGCGGTCAACACCGACGACCTGTGGCCGCCGCGCGAATTCTTCCTGGCCAAGCGCGACGAGCTGCTGGCCCGCCACCAGCGCTTCGGCGACACCGCCGACAACCTGGAGCCGGACATCAAGGACGGCCCGGGCGGGCTGCGTGACCTCAACACGCTGGGCTGGATGGCACTGCGTGCCTTCGGCGTGCGCGACCTGGAAGCACTGGTCGGGCTGGGCCATCTCGGCGCGGACGAAGCGGCCGCGCTGAAGCGCGAGCGCTGCGCGCTGGCGCGGCTGCGCTTCGGCCTGCACCTGGTGGCCAACCGGCCGGAGGAGCGTCTGCGCTTCGATTACCAGAAGACGCTGGCCACGCGCCTGGGCTTCGAGGACGACCTCGAAAGCCTGGCGGTGGAAAAGATGATGCAGGGCTTCTACCGCAGTGCCAGCGTGGTGCGGCGGATCAGCGACCGCCTGCTGCAGCGGTTCGAAGAACAGTTCGATGGCGAGGCGGTGCCCGAACCGGTCAGCGTGGGTTTCTCGCTGCGCCGTGGTTACCTGGCCGCCAACGACGCGGCGTGGCCGCAAGGCGACATCGAGCAGGTGTTCGCACTGTTCTCCAGCTGGGCCTACAACCCGGACGTGCGTGGCCTGCATTCGCTGACCGCGCGCGCGCTGGCCGAGGCGCTGCCGGAGCTGGCGGCGTACACCGAGGCCAGCGCTGCCGCCCGCGAACAGTTCCTGGCCCTGCTGCGCAGCCCGCGCGCGGTCGACACGCTGGCGCGGATGGCGCGCTTGGGCGTGCTGGGCCAATGGATTCCCGCATTCGCGCAAGTGTCCGGGCGCATGCAGTTCGATCTGTTCCATGTCTACACCGTGGACCAGCACACGCTGATGGTGCTGCGGAACATCGGCCTGTTTGCCAGCAGTCGCGCCGACGAGCGCTTCTCGATCGCCCACGAAGTGTGGCCGCGCCTGCGCAAGCCGGAGCTGCTGCTGCTGGCCGGGTTGTTCCATGACATCGCCAAGGGCCGCGGCGGCGACCATTCCGAACTCGGCGCGGTGGATGCACGCGCGTTCTGCCAGGCGCTTGCGCTGAGCAGTTCGGACACCGAACTGGTGGCCTGGCTGGTCGAGCAGCACCTGCGCATGTCGATCACCGCGCAGAAGCAGGACATCTCCGATCCGGACGTGATCCATCGCTTTGCCACGCTGGTAGCCAGCCGCGACCGGCTCGATTACCTCTACCTGCTGACCTGCGCCGATATCGCCGGGACCAGCCCGAAATTGTGGAACGCCTGGAAGGACCGGCTGCTGGCCGACCTGTACTTCGCCGCGCGGCGCGCGCTGCGCGACGGGCTGGAAAACCAGATGCCGGCCGCCGAGCGCGTGGCCGAAGCGCGCGAGTCGGTGCGCCAGCTGGTGCGTGAGCGCGGCTACGACGACGCCACCATCGAGCGCCAGTTCACCGTGATGCCCGATGAGAGCTTCATCCGGCTTCGCCCCGAGCAATTGGCCTGGCAGGCCGCTGCACTGGTCCCGGTGAAGCAGGGTCAGACCCTGGTCAAGGTGCGTCGGATTACCCCCGACGACCAGGCACTGGAAGTGTTCGTGCATTCGCCCGACCGCGATGGCCTGTTCGCCGCGATCGTGATGACCCTGGACCGCAAGGGCTACGGCATCCATCGTGCGCGCGTGCTGGACGGCCCGGTCGACACCATTTTCGATACCTTCGAAGTGACCCCGGCCGACAGCTTCGCCGATGGCGACGCGCTGCGGCTGGAGGCGGCGCTGCGCGAGGCACTGGCCGGCGACCTGACCCGGCTGCGTCCGTCACGCCGGGTGATCCCGCGCCAGCTGCGGCATTTTCGCTTTGCCCCGCGCATCGAATTCCGCGATGGCGGCGATGGCAGCCATGGCACGCGTTTCAGCCTGGTCGCGCCCGACCGTCCCGGGCTGCTGGCCGACGTGGCCTTCGTGCTGCGCAACCAGCGCCTGCGCGTGCATGACGCGCGCATCGCCACCTTCGGCGAGCGCGCCGAAGACATGTTCGTGATCAGCGACGAACACGACCACCCCCTTACCGAATCCGCCCGGCAGCAGCTGCACGATGCGATGCTCGCCTGCCTGGACCCTGATCGAAACGCCGGAGACCCCCACTGATGGCCACCAAGCCTGCCAAGAAGACCGCTGCCAAGACCGCAGCGGCCAAGAAGACTGCTGCCCCCAAGGCCGCGCCTGCCACCAAGCCGGTGGCAGTGAAGAAAGCCGCGGCGAAGAAAATGCCGGCCCCCAAGGTCGTCGCCACGCCGGCTGAAAGTGCGGCCAAGCGCAGCGCCAGCCGCGATGCCACCATCGCCCGCAAGTCGCTGCGCAAGCCGGCCACCCCGGGCGTGGAAGAACTCAAGTTCGGCATCGAAAGCGCCTTCGAGCGCCGTGCCACGCTGACCCTGCACGAGCTGGAAGGCTCGACCAAGCCGCTGGTCGGCCGGGTCATCGATGGCCTGGAAACCGGTGAGTTCCGCGTCGCCGAGCCCGATGGCCACGGTGGCTGGAAGGTCAACGAATGGCTCAAGAAGGCGGTGCTGCTGTACTTCCGTGTGAACGACATGGCGGTGGTCGACGCGCGCCCGGCACCGTTCTGGGACAAGGTGGAATCGCGCTTTGCCGGCTTCGATGAAGCCAAGTTCCGTCGCGCCGGCGTGCGCGTGGTGCCCGGTGCGATCGCCCGTCGCGGCAGCTACTTCGGCAAGGACGTGGTGCTGATGCCGAGCTTCACCAACATCGGCGCCTACGTGGGCGAGGGCACCATGGTCGACACCTGGGCCACCGTTGGTTCGTGCGCGCAGATCGGCAAGCACTGCCACCTGTCCGGCGGCGCCGGTATCGGCGGCGTGCTCGAGCCGCTGCAGGCCAGCCCGACCATCATCGAAGACCATTGCTTCATCGGTGCGCGTTCGGAAGTGGTGGAAGGCTTCGTCGTCGGCCACCACAGCGTCATCGGCATGGGCGTGTTCCTCGGCCAGAGCACCCGCGTCTACAACCGCGCCACCGGCGAAATCAGCTACGGCTCGGTGCCGCCGTACAGCGTGGTGGTGTCCGGCCAGCTGCCGTCCAAGGACGGTTCGCACTCGCTGTACTGCGCGGTGATCGTCAAGCAGGTCGATGCCAAGACCCGCAGCAAGACCAGCGTCAACGACCTGCTGCGCGGCCTGGCCGACTGAGCCCTGCCATGACCACGACCGTCTACGGACTGAAGAACTGCGACACCTGCAAGAAGGCGCGCAAGTGGCTGGACCGCTTCGAGGTGGCGCATGCCTTTGTCGATTACCGCGACACCCCGCGCAGCCCGGAGACCCTGGTCGATTGGGCCGGGCAGGCCGGTGGTTTCGCCGCGCTGGTCAACAAATCCTCGACCACCTGGCGGCAGTTGCCGGAGAACCGCAAGGCGGCCGCCTCCGATGCCGAATGGAAACTGCTGCTGCGCGAGCATCCGCAGCTGATCAAGCGTCCGGTGGTGGTCACCGGCGATGGCGTGATGACCCAGGGCTTCTCGGACAACGGCTTCAAGCAGCGCTTCGGAGTGGGCGCGTGAACGATGTGCTCGCGCTCACCTGCGACCTGATCGCGCGGCCGTCGGTGACACCCGACGACGCCGGTTGCCAGGCCCTGCTCGCCGGGCGCCTGGCGCGTGCCGGCTTCCAGTGCGAACACCTGCGCCTGGGCGAGGTCGACAACCTGTGGGCCACCCACGGCAGCGGTGCGCCGGTGCTGGTGCTGCTCGGCCACACCGACGTGGTGCCCAGTGGACCGGTGGACGCGTGGCATAGCGATCCGTTCGACCCGCAGATCCGCGATGGCGTGCTGTACGGACGCGGCGCAGCCGACATGAAGGGCAGCGTGGCCGCTTTCGTGGTGGCTGCCGAGCAGTTCATTGCCGCCCATCCGGACCACCCCGGCACGCTGGCCGTGTTGCTGACCAGTGACGAGGAAGGCGATGCCATCGATGGCGTGCGCCGTATCGCCGGGCTGTTCCGCGAGCGCGGGCAGTCCATCGACTGGTGCATCACCGGCGAGCCGTCCTCCACGGCGGTGCTGGGCGATCTGCTGCGGGTGGGGCGGCGCGGCAGCCTGTCGGCAACGCTGACGGTCAAAGGCGTGCAGGGCCATGTGGYGTACCCGCACAAGGCACGCAACCCGATCCACCTGGCTGCGGCGGCGCTCGCCGAATTGACCGCACGGCAGTGGGACGACGGCTACGAGAGCTTCCCGCCGACCAGCCTGCAGGTGTCCAACCTCCACGCCGGGACCGGGGCCAACAACGTGATCCCGGGCGAGCTGCAGGTGCTGTTCAACCTGCGCTACAACCCGCACTGGGACGCGCCGCGGTTGGAGCAGGACATCGCCACGCTGCTGGATCGGCACGCGCTGGACTACACGCTCAAATGGCATCGCAGCGGCGAGCCGTTCTACACCCCTGAAGGCACGCTGCGCCGCGTGGCGCGCGAGGTGCTGGCCGAGTTCGCCGGTGCCGCGCCGGAGGAAAGCACCGGCGGTGGCACTTCCGACGCCCGTTTCATCGCACCGCTCGGTGCGCAGTGCATCGAAGTGGGGCCGGTCAACGCCAGCATCCACCAGGTGGACGAGAACATATCGGTCGCCGACCTGGAAAAACTGCCGGCGTTGTACCTGCGCCTGATCGAGCGCCTGCTGGCCTGAATCCTGCCGGTAGTGCCGGCCGCTGGCCGGCTTGGGTGACCGTCGCGGTTGCCGAGCATGGCTCGGCACTACCCGTTAGCCAGAAACCCGGCAGAGCCAAGCCATGCTCGGCTGCCTTTCACCAGAAACCCGGTAGAGCCGAGCCACGCTCGGCTGCCTTTCGCCAGAAACCCGGTAGAGCCGAGCCACGCTCGGCTGCCTTTCGCCAGAAACCCGGTAGWGCCGAGCCATGCTCGGCTGCCTTTCGCCGGGTGCGCGCGAGGTCCTCAGACCGAAGGACGCGCCGGCCAACGGCCGGCCCTGCCGGGTTGCAACGGGCGTTTACGCCACGATCAACCCGAACGCCGCCAACGCCGCCGCGGCCTGGCGCTGCGAAATCACCGCTTTCTTGAACAGCTTGGCGTCCATCACGTTGAGCCCGCTGATGTCCGTTCCGCGCAGGTCCGCGCCCTCGAAACGCGTCAATCGGGTCTGCGCGTTGCGCAGGCTGCCGCCGTTGAACACCGCATCGCGGAAATCACAGCCGGACAGCTCCGCATCGGAGAAATCCATCCCGTCCAGCTGCGCCTTGCGGAACGACAGCCCGCGCAGGTCGGCACTGACCAGCAGGCAGTCGCGGAACTCCAGCGCCCAGCCGGTTACTTCCTGCAGGTGCGCGCCGGTCAGTTTGCAGTCGGCGAACTGCACCGAGGACAACGTCGCACGGCGCCAGTGGCTGTTGTTGAGGTCGCAGTGCGAGAAGCGCGCATCGCTGAGCAGCGCCGAGCTGAAATCGCACTCGGCACCCCGGCATTTGCTCCAGCGGCTTTCCTCCAGCGAGGCGGCCAGCCAATTGGCACCGGTCACCGAGCACTGGTTGAACTGGACGCCATCCATGTCCAGCCGCGAAAAATCGCCGCCATCGAAGCGGCAGGATTCAAACGTGGCCGCACGCGGATGTGCGGCGATGATCGCCTGCATGCGCTCACGGTGGATGGTCTCGTCGCGGAAGATGACGTTGCTCATGCGTTCCATTCTGGGCGATATGYAGAGCACAGGGCAGCCTTGTGCAGTGCCCGGGAGTGTGTACAGCGTCAGCGACCCAACGTAGCGCCGACCGTTGGTCGGCTGTTCCCGACAGCGGGACGAGAGGCCGGGCACATGTCGGTGCCACGGGCGCTATTCGAACGTCCAGAACGGCGGTGCGATCGCCTCGCGCCAGTAGGATTCCTCGGCCATGTAGAAGCCCTGCGCATGGGCCTTGGCGAACCACGCCGCCGCTGCATCCACGTTCTTCTGCAGACCATCACCGCCCCGACCCAGGGCGAGGCCGCTGAGGTACTGGCCGTACACATTGCCCTGCGTGCCGGCGCGCGCGTACCAGCGCAATGCCTCGGCCTTGTCCTGCACCACGCCGACGCCGGCTTCGTAGAGCGTGCCCAGATCCACCTGCGATTCGGCATCGCCGCGTTCGGCGCGACGCTGGATGCGTGCGATCAGCGCGTTCGGCGCCGGGCCGGTGGCCACCGGGTTGCCGGACTTGGCCGAGCCACGTGTGGCCGCGCGCAGTGCGTCGAGCTTGTACAGCTCGCGCAGGTACACCGCAGACCGCAGCCGCCAACGCAGCGCGCCGGCCATGTCGCCGCGCCGCTCGCACCACTTCTCCAGATCGTGCATGGCATACGGTGAGCCGTGGTAGGCGGCGCTGTGGTACCAGTGGAAGGCCTTGCGCGGTGATGCCTTCATCACCACCGCCCCGGGCTTCTGCGGACCCTCGCCACTGTCCAGGCGGCCGCGTTCGAGGATCGTGCCGAGCGTCTCTTCGGCGCTGGTGCTGTGGTGGGTACGCGGCGTGGCGGCGGCCGCACGGGCGTACCAGTCCAGAGCGCGCGGATCATTCCAGGCTTGGTACATCTTCGCCACGCGCAGGGCGGAATCGAACTGGCCATCGGTGGCCCTGGCAAGCGCGTCGCGTTCGGTGTCGCTGACCGGGCGGGTCGGGGCAGCGGCGCAACCGCTCAGAACGGCCAGCGCCAAGGCGCACAGCAACGGGCGGTGGGAGAACAGGTTCATCCATGACATCCAGCAGGGGGCCGGCGATTATCCCGGAGCGCACCGTCGCGGCCGCTGAACGCCGGGGCCGAATCGGTTGCCATCGCAACAGTTGCACCGCCGCCCAAAGCCGGTTACGGTCGGTCCATGTCCTCGTTCCCGGCCACCGCTGTCAGCAATACCAACCGCAATAATCTGCGCGCGAATAATCGTGCGCGGCCGATGCGGGACTGCGACCAGGGCTAGTACAAGCAACACGCCCGGACCCCAGAAAACCCGCATCGACCGATGCGGGTTTTTTTGTGGCCCGGGTTTATCCCTTCCGGGCCTGGGTGGCCGGTCGAATGCCTGCAATACGTGTATTCCCCCATCATCAGGAGTTGTTCCCATGTGTTCGATCTTCGGTATTTTCGGCCTGCAGGCCGGCGACGACCTCAGCGCGCTGCGCCGCCATGCGCTGGACCTCTCGC
>NZ_JBFULB010000104.1:0-12095 GCF_056400545.1 Stenotrophomonas sp. P5_A8
GCCTGCCCTGGATGCGCTCGCCGCGGGTGTCCAGCTGCAGGGTCTGATGATTGTTGTTGCCCCATAGGTCGGTTGTCACGATCCATTGTTCGGCGGCACGTGCGTTGAGTGGCAGGACAGCCAGCAACAATGGAAGCAACTTGGAGGGCGTAAACACGGCGTGTGGCATCCGCAGGGCCCGCAAGGGCGTATGCCGCAGCCTATGCGCTTGCCCACCGGCGACACAGTGTCGAAGGTAACCCGGCGCTGCCCGGTGGAGTCGCTTATGATCGCCCCACTTCATTCCCGCGGCGGCGTCATGGATCGAGCCCGTTCCCATCCTGCCTGGCGACAGCACCTGTGGGCGTTGCTCTCCACGCTCACGCTGCTGCTGTGCTGCGCCGTGCCGGCCTTGGCGCAGACCGCCCGCAAACCCTCGCCGTACGAATACCGCCCGGGCAGCGATAGCGCGCCTGTGCAGCCGACGACCGGGCCGGACTCCCTCGCGCGCATCGACACCCGCGCGCAGTTCATGCAGCTGGCCCGTGTCTACAACGCCGGTACGGCGCTGGAGATGCCGCATCTGATCTTCGTGATCGACCGGCAGAATGCGGCACGCATCTACTACATCAATACGCCCCGCTTCGCGCTGCACGAGCAGTTCGTGCGTCGCCAGGGACTGCTGCGTTCGTTGGACAAGGCAACCCTCAACGCGCAGTACCGTGATCCGCAGCGACGCTTTCTGTTCGGCACGTTGAGCTGGCAGAAGGACCTGCCGGGCTACACCTACGAGTTCTGGGAGGGTGACAGGCTCACCGCGTCCCTGCTGCGGCAGACCGACACGGTGCTGCGGGCCTCGTTCGGCGAGCCCATCCGCTTCAAGACCAACTCCACCCAGCACGAGCAGCTGGCCAGCGGCATGGGGCTGGCCTACGTCAGCCAGGAAGCGTTGTTGCGTGAGCAGCGTTTCCTGCCGTTGAACACCGGCCGCGCCGAGGGCCGGCTGCGGATCGTGCGCACGGAGGCGCAGCTGCGCACGCTGGCGCCGCAGGACATCCCGGTACTGGACGAGGTGCCCATCGCATTGACGCCGGTAGCAGGGCTGGTGACCCAGCGCCCGTCCACGCTGCTGTCCCACGTCAACCTGCTGGCCAAGGGCTGGGGCATCCCCAACGTATATGTGCGCGACGCGCAGCAGGCGCTGCGCCAATATGACGGACGCTGGGTGGCGCTGGAGGTCAGCAACAACGACTACCGGGTAACGCCACTGACGCGGCCGGCAAGGGCGCCCTCGGCCCCTGCGGCGCGCCCGGCGGCGCGCAACCTGCCACGCCCGGACCTGAGCGTGGTCGCGCTCAAGCCCTTGGCGTCGCTGCGTGCGCGTGACAGCAGCCACTGCGGGGTGAAGGCTGCCAACCTGGGCACACTGAAGACGGCGCTGCCCCCGGCGGCGCGCGTACCCGATGGCTTCTGCATTCCGTTCTCGCACTATCAGGCGATGATGAAACGGCTGCAGATGGCCGAGCGACTACAGCAGCTGCAGCGTCGCCCGGGCTTCAGTGCCGACCCGGACATCCGCCGCGATGCGCTGGCGGCGCTGCGTGCGGAGATCAGCAATGCCAGGCCCGATCCGGCGTTCGTCCGCGCCCTGGACGCGCAATGGCAGGGGCAACTGAAGGGGGCCGCGGTGTTTGTACGCAGCTCTTCCAATTCCGAGGATCTGCCCGGCTTCAGTGGCGCCGGCCTGTACACCACCGTCCCCAACGTGACGCGTGCCGATGCCCTGGCCAAGGCGGTGCAGACGGTCTGGGCATCGGTCTACAACTTCGAGGCCTATGAAGCGCGCGCGGCGGCGGGGCTGCGACAGGACGCGGTGGCCATGGCGGTGCTGGTTCAGCGTGCTGCGCCTTCGGACAGTTCCGGAGTGATGATCACCCGCGATCCCTTCGACGCCGCCCGCCGCCACATCACCTACATTTCGGCCAAGCGCGGGCTGGGAATCCGCGTGGTGGAGGGCAAGCGCCAAGCCGAACAAGTGATGTATTCGAACTGGTCCAAGGCGGTGCAGGTCCTGAGCCGGTCGGCCGAAGATACCCAGCTGGTGGCCAAGGCGGGCGGCGGCGTCCGCGAAGTTCCCATTACCGGCTCACGCCAGGTGCTGACCGATGCGCTGATCGTGCGGTTGGCCAACGTCGGGGCCGCTACCAAGCAGGCGCTGGGCGGTGTGGACCAGGACATCGAGTGGGCCGTGGTCGGCGATGAGGTGCTGATGCTGCAGTCGCGGCCCTATGTGGATGGACGCGGGCGATAGTGGGCTACTGGCTCATCGGATAGGAGCCGGCACAGACGTCGCCTTCTTCGACACCGGTAATCCATGCCTGCAGTTGTTTGATCCGGTCGCGCGTGAGCTGCTCATACTCGCCGCTCTGGCACATCGGCAGCACGCTGCCATAGTCGGCCGGACTCGGATACCGCGCTGCGATCTGCGCATCACGGAAGACGATCCAGGCGCGCTGCGATGCCTTCAGTTTGTCCAGGAACACCTTGTCCTGGGCATTGGCGGCCAACACCTTCGCGTAAACGCGGTTGAGTTCGGCATCGGCCGAGTGCGCGGTGAGGCTGGCGCATTGGTTGAGTCCGGCTTGGGCTTGATTGGGGCTGTCGCAGGCCATGCCATCGGAGGTGCGCGCGGGTGCGGCTGGCGTGGAGGGCCTTTTTCCCTGGGCGTGCGCCGATGCCGCCAGGCAGAGGGAAAACGCAAGAGTGAAAAGCATCGCAGGACCTTTCATTGGCGTCGCTCCAGGCCAGATAGAACAGAGGGACATCTCAGCCGCTGTAGCCTCGGATGCGCATGCATTTCTTGATCAGGTCCGATTTCTCCATCCCGCGCACGACACCGTCTCCGACCGCGTCTCCCGTGCTTTTGGGCGCTCGCCCATCGCCGGTCGTGGCCTTGGAGGCGTCGTAGTCGCACTCGGCCAGATCGTGCTGCTTCTGCGACTCGCTCGCGCCGGGCTTGCTCCAGCCCTTGATCTGGGCAGTACCGCATCCAGTGAACATCACGGCGCTGCAAAGCAGCGCGACACCGCGGAGTGCGTTGGTATCCATGGCGATCTCGGTGGATTGGGTCATGGCGGGGCTGGCCACGGCGGCATTAACGGGCGCGACGGGTTAAAGCCGCGTGAGCAGGGGGACGGGGCTCATCCATCGCCCCTGGACGTGCTCCAGGCGCTCAGCAACCAACACCCGCTATTGATCGCCATCGGCGCGCCGTACCGTGGGTGTCACGCAACGGAGATCAGGATGTCCGTGTTCCGTTGCCGCCAAACGCCAATGGTCTACGCCAGCCAGATTCTGCATGACGATGAGGTGCCGTACTGCAGTGCTGGCGACCGGTGCCCAGCCTGAGGCGCTGTAGCAGGTGGCCGATAGCGGACGTCAAGGCGAATACGCGTCAAGATGGTTGGCAAGGCGGTCGATACTGTTCGCATCGACCACCGCAGCCACATAGCCATCGGGCCTGATCAGCACCCACTCGCCAGGCGCCATTCCGTAGGCATCTTCAACGTGTCGATCCGTATCGCGCAGATCGCCCGCCGGGCCGAAGACGTGCACCTGCAAGCCGCTACGCACTGGTGCGATGGCGCGATCGCTCGCGTAGCCCAGCAGCGTCCAGTGCGTGCCGCGCAACACCTCGAACAGCCGCACGGGCTGGCCACCAGCACCCAGCAACGGCGCATCCGGGGCGCGGTCGCCTGGCGTGATGCATCCCGTGCGAAACGCGCCCGCGAGCGATAGAGACGACGGCCGATACCCGAGGTCCAGCTGCTGCACCTCGCGCCCGCGCCGGTTGTCGCCGCGCTGGGCGTCATCCAGCAGGCGGGTGGCCAAACCCAGCATGGACGCTGCAATGGGGCGACGTTCTTCCTCGTAGGTGTCCAGCAACGCCGCCGGCGCGCCCTGCAGCACCGATGCCAGCTTCCAGCCAAGGTTGTACGCATCCTGCGCGCTGGTATTGAGGCCTTGGCCGCCGGTCGGAGGGTGCGTATGGGCAGCGTCGCCGACCAGGAACACGYGGCCGATGCGGTAGCGTTCGGCAAGCCGCGCGTGCATCCGGTAGGCCGACGCCCACGAGACGTCTTCAACGACGAGGTCGGTGCGACCGGTCCGCTCGCGCACCATCGCCGCCAGCCCGTTCACCGACAGATCCACCTCACCGTCGAGCGGCACCGGCGCCTGCAGTTGGAACAGGGCGGTTCCCATCAGCGGACACAACGAAATGCGGCGCGCCATGTCGTCCTCGTTGAACGTGTGCCACGCATCGCGCGGCAGCCCCTGCAGCACGATGTCGGCCACCACCGCGCGCACCCCGAGGGTCTTGCCGGGGAATCCAATATCCAACGCCTGGCGTACGAAGCTGCGTCCGCCGTCGGCACCGATCAGATACCGGGCGCGCACGGTCTGCTCGCCCGACGGCGTAGCAAGGTGGACGCTGACGCCATCACCGTCCTGCTCGAATCCCACTACCGCGTGGCCAAATTCGACGTGATGCCCCAGTTCTGCCAAGCGGTCGCGCATCACCGCTTCGGTCAGGAACTGCGGCACCATCAGCGGCTGCCGATAAGGCTCGGCCGGGGTTGCCGGCGACGCCTCCAGCACGAGGGCATCGGTGCTGCTGCCATCGGCATGGTGGCTGCGCGACACGGGGTAGGGCCCGCCTGCGGCGAACAGCCGGTCGATGATGCCCATGTCTTCGAAGATCTCCTGGCTGCGCGGCTGGATGCCCTTGCCGCGCGAGCCATGGAAGGGCTGCTCGCGCTGCTCCAGCAGCCGGAACGCCACCCCACGGCGGGCCAGTTCGATGGCCAGGGTCAGGCCGGCGGCACCGGCGCCGCAGATCACTACTTCAAGGGTGTTGCCCATCGTCTCTCTCCAGGTATGTGTAATATGCACTTACTTGGAGGGGATGCTATGCCGTCGAAAAACAAGGTGCAAGATACACATATTTCGCCGGACCTGAAGGCGCTTCACCTCGCCATGGTCGGCATTGCCAGCGTCATGAACCGCCCGCGCAACGACGAGCGCCTGCTCCAGGAGGCGGGAGTGAAGCTGGACCAGGCCCTGTTCCGGCTGCTGGTGATGATCGAGCGGGTGGGGCCCATCGGGGTGGTGGACCTGGCTGATCGCCTCGGCCGCGATTACACGACCATCAGCCGACAGGTCGCCAAGCTGGCGGCGATGGAACTGGTCACCCGCCGCGGCAATCCGCAGGATCGCCGCATCCGTGAGGCGACCATTGCACCAAAGGGCAAGGAAATGACCGATCGCCTGGACGCGGCGCGTGAGCGGATCGGACGGCATATCTTCCAGTCGTGGGCGCCGCAGGAGGTGGCGGACCTGGTGCGTTTGATGGACCGGTTTGCCAGTGCGCTGGAAGCGCAGGAACATGAGACGGGCAAGCAGGCGCCGGGCCGTTGAGCGACGTTCGTCGCCGAGCCGACCTTGAGGTCCGCTGCAGCGGGGTGGCGCAGGCCGTTCGAACGCGGGCGTAGCACTGTGAGCAGTCGGTGCCGCTCCCAGTCCAGGTGTCCGGTGCCGCACACGCGGCACCGGCCCAATCGCCTCAGCGCTTCGCTTCAGCACCCACCTGCTGCATCAGCACCGCCGCCGTCTCCGACGACGATCCCGGGTTCTGCCCGGTGATCAGCAGGCCATCGCGCACCACATACGAGCCCCAGTCCGGCCCCTTGGAGTAGTCGCCGCCGAGCGCCTTGAGCGTGTCCTCGACCAGGAACGGCACCACCTTGGTAAGACCGACGCCTTCTTCTTCGGTGTTGGTGAAGCCGGTGACCTTCTTGCCGTCAACGAGCGGCGTGCCATCGGCGGCCTTGACGTGACGCAGCACGCCCGGGGCGTGGCAGACCAGGGCGACCGGCTTGCCAGCGGCGATGAACGATTCGATCAGCGCGATGGAGTGGGTGTCTTCGGCCAGGTCCCAGAGCGGGCCATGGCCGCCGGGATAGAACACGGTGTCGAAGTCGGCCTGGTTGATGCTGTCCAGGCGGACGGTGTTGGCCAGTTGCGCATTGGCATCGGCATCGGCCTCGAAGCGACGGGTCAGCTCGGTCTGGAAATCGGGTTCGTTGCTCTTGGGGTCGAGCGGCGGCTGGCCGCCGTTGGGCGAGGCCAGCACGATCTCGGCACCGGCGTCCTTGAAGGTGTAGTAGGGCGCGGCGAGCTCTTCGAGCCAGAAGCCGGTCTTGCGGCCGGTGTTGCCGAGTTGGTCGTGGGAGGTAAGAACGATGAGGACTTTCATGGTGGTGCTCCTTGGGGGTCGATGCGGGATGGGGAGAACAGTAGACCGGTCGTCTAGTAAACGGGTGTGAAAAAAGCAGGTCGCCGATGAATCGCCTGCTGCGTGGCCTTCCCGTCAATGGGAGGGGTGGAGAATCCTGCGGGTGGTGCGCGCTGCGTCGTCGAACGGCTGGGTGTGGCGGACGATCTTGACCATCAGGCTGGCACCCAGCCAGAGCTGATACAGGCTCTGCGCCACGCCATCGGCCGGGTCGTCGGGCGCCAGCGAACCGTCGGCTACGCCGGCGGTGATCGCATGCGCCATCCGTTCGATGATCGCGGCAGTGCCGCGTTTGAGTGACGCCCGCATGCTCTCGGACAGGTCGGCAACCTCGGCACCCAGCTTCACCGCCAGGCACTTGCCTTGGCACTCTTCGAAGGATTGGTTGTCCCGCCACGCCTGGAAATACGCGTCCAGCCGTTGCGCACCGGTCTGGCCGGTCTGGCGGAAGATGCGGTCCATGTCGGCGAGGTAGGCGGCGAAGTACTCCTCGAGCAGGGCTTCCCCAAAGGCGTCCTTGGACCCGAAGTAGTGATAGAACGAGCCCTTCGGCACGCCGGCCGCGGTCAGTACCTCGTTCAGGCCGACGGCGGAAAACCCTTTGCCGCCCATGATCCGCTGGCCGGTGGCCAGGATCTTGTCGCGGACGTCGCTGGTGTCGATGGCGGGTGCAGGGCTCATGGGATGGACTGTACTCTCCATTAGACCGGTCGTCTAGTAATTCTTGAAGCGGCCTTCGACTGGATGCCCGGGCGATTTCACCGCACAGTGGAAGCACCCCCCCGGAGACCGCCATGACGTTCAATGCCCTGCTTGCCCGCAAAACCGGCGACACGATTGCCACTGACATCGTGGCCCTGGAAGAGCACGACCTCATGCCCGGCGACGTTACCGTGGCCGTGGCGTACTCCACGGTCAACTACAAGGACGCGCTGGCATTGTCGGGCCGCTCGCCGGTGATCCGCAGCTTCCCGTTGATCCCTGGCATCGATCTGGCCGGCGTGGTCGAGACCTCGAACTACCCCGGTATCGCGCCCGGCGATCGCGTGCTGGTCAACGGCTATGGCTTGAGCCAGACCCACCATGGCGGTTATGCGCAGAAGGCGAGGGTGCCCGGCGAGTGGCTGGTGAAGGTACCCGATGCCTTCAGCGCCCGGGATGCGATGGCGATCGGCACCGCTGGCTACACGGCGATGCTGTCGGTACTGGCCCTGGAGCATGGCGGGGTCACCCCGGACAGCGGCGACATCCTGGTGACCGGCGCCAACGGCGGCGCGGGCTCCATCGCCATCGCACTGCTGTCGGGGTTGGGCTACCGCGTGGTGGCGTCCACCGGCCGCCTGGAAGAATCGGCGTATCTCAAGGAACTGGGCGCGGCCGAGATCATCGACCGCCACACGCTGTCCGCGCCGGGTGCACCGATTGCCAAAGAGCGCTGGGCCGGTGCCATCGACGCGGTCGGTAGCCACACCCTGGCCAACGTGCTGGCGCAGATCCGCTATCGCGGTGTGGTCGCCGCGTTCGGGTTGGCGCAGGGGGCCGACCTGCCGGGCTCGGTGCTGCCCTTCATCCTGCGCAACGTGACGCTGGCGGGCATCGATTCGGTCAACGCACCGCTGGCGGCACGCCGGCAGGCGTGGGCGCGTCTGGCCACCGATCTGGATCCTGCCAAGCTTGCACGGACCACCCAGGTGATCGGACTGGCGCAGGTGCCGACCATTGCCGCGCAGGTTCTGGAAGGGCGCGTGCAGGGCCGCACGGTAGTGGACGTCAATGCCTGATCATCCGGCCCGGCTCAGGCCAGGTCGCGTACCGAACCCAGCACTTCTTCGGCGGTAAAGGGTTTGCGGATCAGGTTCACGCCGGGGTACAGAAAGTGCGGGCGATCGTCTATTTCGCCCGCATAGGTGGTCATCAGCAGGATGGGCATCGTCGGATACAGCCGGCTGGCGCGCTTTGCCAGGCTCCAGCCATCCATGCCCGGCAGGCCGATGCTGGAGAACAGCAGATCGAACGACGTCGCGCCGGTCAGGTGATCCAGCGCGGATTCGGCGTTGGCGGTGGACACGACGTCGAAACCGTCCGCATCCAGGATCGTGGTGGTCCTGGCGCGGAGGGCATCGTTGTCCTCGACAAGCAGGATGCGGCAAGGGGACGGATGTGGCACGGTGGCTGCCTCGCGGGAAACGCATGCGGCGGGGGCCACACTTCGTCACCGAGGGTAGTGCGGACGGGCGTTAGTCCGTCGTGCATCCGGTGCCACGGATCCGTTACCCCATGCCGCGTCCGACTACGGAATCAGCCGCTGCGCGCRCAATCGCTCGAACAGCGCGAAGAACGCATCGTCGCTGGGCTGGTAGTCCAGGAAGCCCATCCGTCGGCTCTTGGACATATCGGTGACCACTTCCAGTGGCCGGCCCAGGTCGGCGTCGGTGTGCCACGGCGAGATCAGGCGATGGATGTCCTGCTCGACCAGCCCATGGGCGGCCGCCAGCGCCGACCATGCGGCGGCATCACCGGCCATCTGCTGCTCCAGCGGACGCACCTCGCCGGTGAAGGGGGCCGGCTCGAGATCGAACCACGTCGCGATCCGCGACCACATCCAGCGCCAGCGGAACACATCGCCATTGACCACGTTGAAGGCCTGGTTGGCGGCGGCGGGCGTCTGGGTTGCCCACAGCAGGTGTCTGGCGAGCAGACCTGCATCGGTCATGTCGGTCAGCCCGTCCCACTGTGCGGGCGAGCCGGGGAAGTAGAACGGACGCCCGCTGCGCTTGCACAGCGTGGCGTACACCGCCAGCGTCGTGCCCATGTTCATGGCATTGCCCACCGCCGCGCCGATCACCGTGTGCGGGCGATRCACGCTCCAACTGAAGCCGTCGCGCGCTGCAGCGGCAAATACCTCGTCTTCCTGTGCGTAGTAGAAGTTGTCCACCGCCAGCCGTGGCTGTTCCTCACGGAACGGCGTCTGTGGCAAGGCACCCTGCGCATAGGCTTCAAACGGCCCCAGGTAATGCTTCAGCCCGGTGACCAGCGCGACGTGCCGCACGCTGCCGGCCGGCCGCAACGCGTCCAGCAGGTTGCGCACCATCGCCGCATTGACGCGGATATTCTCGGCCTCATTGGCCTGGCGCGACCAGGTGGTGATGAATACATGGGTGGGTGCCAGCGCTGCCAGTGCCGCCTGGGTGGACGCGGCGTCATGCAGATCCGCGGCGACGCCCTGCGCGCCCTTGGGCAGCTGGTCTGGACGGCGGGCCAGTCCGTGGACCTCCCAGCCGGCGTCCAGCAGCCGCTGGATCAATGCACTGCCCACGATGCCGGTCGCCCCGACTACCAACGCTTTGTTCGTCACGATATGGCCTTTTCATTCTGTTTCAGGCGCACACAGTAGGATAGGCGCGCACCGCACGAAAGAAGGCACCAAATGGTAACCACGCGATGAAAACCGGCACTCCCGACGAAGAATGGCGCGAGGATTGCGCCCCGCGGCGGGTGCTGGAGCTGTTCAGCACCAAATGGACCTCGATGGTGCTGCACACCCTGGCCGTGCGCCATGCAGGCGCCGCGCGCAGCAATGCGCTGCACCRCAGCCTGCCGGCGATCTCCAAGAAAATGCTGATCCAGACCCTGCGCGAAATGGAAGCCGCAGGCATCGTGCTGCGCACCGAATTTCCCACCGTGCCGCCGGCAGTGGAGTACACGCTGACACCGCTGGGCCGGCAGCTGGTGGAGCCGATCGAGCTGATCTACGACTGGGCACGGCGCAATGCCAGCGCGCTGGATGCCCTGCAACCGCGCACCACCTCACGCCGCCGGTAGTGCCACGCCACGCGTGRCAGCCCTGGACAACGGCGCCAGACCCGCCCGGATCGCGGTATATTTCGCGCCCTCCCCATATTCAGCCCTGAGCTTCCGTCATGACCACGCCCCGGAAACACTACAAACACCCCGCCGAATCGGACATCGGCCACGGCACGATTTACCTTGAGGCACAGGGCGATGTGATCGTGCGGCAGGTCGAAAGCTACCGCAGCGTGCTGGTCTGGGCCGACAAATCCGGGCAGGCCGATGCGCGCTTCCCGATGTCCGATCAGCCTTTGTCCTGGCTGGACCTGGATTCGGATGACAGCATCACCGCCACCGAATTCGAAGCCGTCTGGAAGCGCGCCAAGGCTGTTTCTGGTTGAGCTGAGCGTCACTGCGCGCGGCTTGGGCAGCTCACCGCCCGCACCGGTGACCGGTCTTGTCGTCCCGGCGTCATTGCTTGTAGAGTCGGCTCTCGCCGAGGTCTGGATGACCTGCGGCAGGGAGCCGGTAGCGCCCAGCGCAGCCGGAAATGGAAAGGGAGGTCCGGGCCGGCGCGGCAGCGTGGACCGGAGAAGCAGGCGCACTGCGCCAAGGGGGCTTCGAATGGCGTTGTTCGGGTTTTTCGTACTGTTCCTGGTGTGCATGGGTCTGGCCAGGATCGTCAATGCGACCCGCGGGCGGCTGACCGTCAACGGTGCGGCGATCCATCTGCTGCTCACGCTGGTCTTCGCCGTTTTCATCGTCGTGATGGCGGTGCGCGCGGATCTGCAGCCCGGGGCATTCGGCTATGCGCTGGGGTACAACCTCGGGCCCGCGTTGCTGGTTGGCGTGCTGGCCGCGCACTACGTTTTCAAATTCCGGGGCGAGAAGGCGAACGAAGCGCGCGTCCGCCGGTTGCGCGAGCAACGCCTGCGTGCGGACGCAGGATGGGCGGATCCTTGAACAGTCAGCAGTTTGTTGAAGCGATGGAAGCCCACGTGCGGGACGCGGCGACAGAGGCGACGATGAGCACGCTCGAATCGCCGCCCGGAAGGCGACCTTCGCTGGCGGTTCGCGAACGCGCCGCCTGGTATGGCGGGTTGTCACCGCAGGACCAGGCGCACGTGCGCAGCGTGGTGCGTGAGGCCGCCGGAGCAACGGTGTTCGGGCTGCTGACGGTGTTGGACGGTGCACGCATCGTTGACGAAGAAAAGGGACGGTTCGAGCTGTTCTATACGGGCCGTGAACGGGCGCTGCTGAACCCGGAGGGCATCGACCTGCACGATCTGCTTCGGGGGCCGGCCGATGAAACTGGGTGAGCTCACTGCCTTCGGCCACAACGTGGCCGACTCGTTGGCCAGTGGCATGTGCTTCATGATCGGCTTATACACGCTGGATATCTTTGCGGAGGCCGCCGCCTCGCGAGAGGGCGAAATCGTGGTGAATTTCCTGACAGGGGAAGCCGCGGGCAGCCCGGCCTCGGCAGGGATAAAGCATGCCACTGGCCAATTCGCGCAGCGACTGCCCGAGTTGGCTTCGCAGCACGGTTTGGATATCGGCCAGATCCGCGTTCTATCCGCGCGATTTGGTACGGACAAGGTCGCAGGAAGGCATTTCCAGGTATCGGTCGAAACCGCAGACGGTCGCCGCTCCATGGACCAGTACGTGGGCAGCCCCGGCAGGCGTTACAGCCGAGCGCGACGGTCTCGCGTTGCACCCGGTACGGACTGACACAACCGGCTTATACCGTCCAGCCGCTCCGGCCTGCAGCCACGTGCATCAACTGATCCAGCTGCCGCAACGCCCGGTGCAGTTCCTGCCGGCTCGCAGCCGCCCCCAGCGAGATCCGCACCGCATCGTGGATGGCCACGCCGTCGGGCGTGAACGCCGACGACGGGGCGATGCCCAGCCCCTGCAGGCGCGCTGCATGGGTGAGGCTGGCGGCGGTCCACTGTGGCGGCAAGCGGCACCA
>NZ_JBFULB010000105.1:0-11989 GCF_056400545.1 Stenotrophomonas sp. P5_A8
GTTCCACCCGATGCTTGCCGGAGTGCCGGAGTGCCGGAGTGCCGGAGTGCCGGAGTGCCGGAGTGCCGGCGTGCTTCGGCGCCCGTGCCTTCCCCTGTATGTTGGCACCGCGTTTGGCACGGCGTTCGTATCGATCAACGACCCATACCTGCCGAACGCGCACGATTCGGCCCTCCGGTAGAGCCACGCCATGCGGGGCTGCTGTTGCCGTTGCCACTTACCCCAGGTCGCCCAACCGCGCCTGCACGGCGGCGATCGCGGCCAATCCGGCGGTTTCGGTGCGCAGGATGCGCGGCCCCAGTTGCAGGCCCTGGAAGCCGGCCTCGACCAATGCCTGGCGGTCGCGTGGCGACCAGCCACCCTCCGGGCCGATCGCGATCACCACTCCGCCCGGTGCCGGCTGCAGGGTGGACAGGCGATGCTCGCCGAGCGGGTCCAGGGTCAGTTTGAGCGCCTGCGCAGGCATCTGCCGTGCGGCGTCCAGCAGCGATTGCGGCGCCGCCACGTTGGGCACCCGCGCGCGCCCGGATTGACCACACGCCGACACCACCACGCTGGTCCAGTGCGCCAGCCGCTTCTCGGCGCGCGCCGCATCCAGTTTCACCTCGGTGCGCTCGGCGTTGACCGGCACGATCGCCGCCACGCCCAGTTCAGTGGCCTTCTGCAGGATCAGGTCCATCTTCTCGCCACGCGCGATGCCCTGCAGCAGGGTGATGTGCAGCGGCGACTCGTTGTCCAGCGCGCTGGCCGCGTCGATCCGGACCTGCGCGTCGCGCTTGCCCACCACCACCAGGGTGGCGTGGTAATCGTGCCCATCGCCGTTGAACAGCACGCAGCCGTCGCCTTCGCGCAGCCGCATGACCCGCACCAGGTGGTTGGCCGCCTCTTCGGGCAGCGACAGGGTCTGGCCGACGGCCAGCGGGGTGTCGATATGGCACCGGGTCATGCGCATGCAACGGCCTCCTCGATTGCAGCCAGGGTGGTCTGGGCCAGCAGGTCCAGGTGTTCGTCTTCCACGCAGTACGGCGGCATCCAGTACAGCACGTTGCCCAGCGGCCGCAGCACCACCCCACGCTTGAGCGCGGCCGTATAGGCGTGCAGCCCCACCCGCGCCTCGGCGGGGAAGGGCGTGCGTTTGTCGCCATTGCGGGTCAGTTCGAAGGCCACCACCATCCCGGCCTGGCGCACATCGGCCACGTGCGGGTGGTCATTGAACGGAGCGGCCAGTGTGCGCATCACCTCGGCGGTGCTGCGGTTGCGCGCGATCACGTCTTCGCCGGCGAAGATGTCCAGCGTCGCCAGTGCGGCGGCGCAGGCCAGCGGATTGCCGGTGTAGCTGTGCGAGTGCAGGAACGCGCGCTCGCGCGAATCGTCCAGGAACGCGTCGTACAGCGCCTGGGTGGCCAGCACCGCCGACAGCGGCAGGAACCCGCCGGTCAGGCCTTTGGACAGGCACAGCAGGTCGGGCATCACCCCGGCCGGCTCGCAGGCGAACATCGTGCCGGTGCGGCCGAAGCCGGTGGCGATCTCGTCGGCGATCAGGAACGCGCCGTTGGCATCGCACAGTGCGCGCGCGCGCTGCAGGTAGACCGGGTCGTGCATGCGCATACCGCCGGCACATTGCAGGCGCGGTTCCAGGATGACCGCGCAGATCTCACCGGGGTGCTGGTCGAACAGCGTGGCCAGCGCGTCGGCGGCCTGGTGGGCGCGCTGCGCGGCGCTCTGGCCGGGCTCGGCCAGGTAGGCGTCCGGCGAGGGGGCGAACAGCGCCTCGGTCAGCAGCGGGGCATACACGCGGCGGTACAGCGGGATATCGCCCACCGACAGCGCGCCCAGCGTTTCGCCGTGGTAGCCGTTCTCCAGCGCCACGAAGCGGGTGCGGTGGTGCTCGCCACGGTTGCGGAAGTAGTGGAAGGCCATCTTCAGCGCCACCTCGACCCCGGCCGAGCCGTTGTCGGCATAGAACACCTTGGCCAGCGGGTCGCGTCCGGCCTGGCGCGGGGCGATCGCCAGCAGGCGCTCGGCCAGACGCACCGCCGGTTCATGGCTGAAGCCGGCCAGCATCACCTGCTCCAGCTGGGTCGCCTGGTGGGCGATGGCGGCGCCGATCCGCGGTTCGGCGTGGCCGAACAGGTTGGTCCACCAACTGCTGACCCCATCCAGGTAGCGTTTGCCGTCATGGTCGATCAGCCACGGGCCTTCCCCCCGGGCGATCGGCACCAGTGGCAGGGTGTCGGGGTGTTCGCGCATCTGCGTGCACGGGTGCCAGAGCACGGCCAGGTCGCGACGGCGCCACTGGTCGGCCAGCGATAGGGGGGCTGGGTCTGCTAGCATTTCGGGCTCATGAAGACGTTTTCACCAGCTCCCATTCTAGAGAGGCTCGCATGAGTCGTCGCCTGCCCATCATCCACCGCATCACGGACGAGCAGAGCGGGCCGTTCCAGCGCCAGCACCTTGATCTGGAATTCTCCAACGGCGAACGCCGCCGCTTCGAGCGCCTGATCAGCCATGGGCATGGCGCGGTGGTGGTGGTGCCGATGCTTGACGATGAAACTGTTCTGCTGGTGCGCGAGTACGCCGCCGGCGTCCACCGCTACGAACTGGGCCTGGTCAAGGGCCGGATCGATGCCGGCGAAACGCCGGTGCAGGCCGCCAACCGCGAGCTCAAGGAAGAAGCCGGTTACGGCGCGCGGCGGCTGGACGTGCTGCGCGCGATGACCCTGGCGCCCACCTACATGAGCCACCAATCGTGGCTGGTCGTGGCGCGCGACCTGTACCCGGAGCGGCTGGTTGGCGATGAGCCCGAGGAACTGGACGTGGTGCCCTGGAAACTGGCCGACCTGGACCAGCTGATGCTGCGCGAGGACTTCTCCGAAGGGCGTTCACTGGCGGCGCTGTTCATCGCCCGCCAGTGGCTGGGCGGCCAGGAATGATCAAGCTCACCACCGATCTGCGCGAAACCGTCATCGCCATCGCCCAGGACGCGGCCGCCGCCATCATGGCCGTGTATGCGACCCCGTTCGATGTGGAAATCAAATCCGATCGCAGTCCGGTGACGGCCGCCGACCTGGCCGCCAACCRCGTGATCGAGCGCGGCCTGCAGCAGCTCACCCCGGACCTGCCGATCCTGTCCGAGGAATCGGCGCAGGTGCCGTGGGAGGTGCGCCAGCACTGGGGCGCCTACTGGCTGGTCGACCCGCTCGACGGCACCCGCGAGTTCGTCAAGCGCAACGACGAGTTCAGCGTGAACATCGCGCTGATCTACCAGGGCGCGCCGGCATTCGGCGTGGTCCTGGCCCCGGTGAGCGGCACGGTCTGGCACGCCATGCGCGGCGAACTGGCCTACCGCCGGCTGGGCATGCACGATTCGGTCCTGCGCGCGCGCACCCCGGCCACCGCGCCGCTCAAGGTCGCCGCCAGCCGCTCGCATCGCAGCGAACAGACCCAGGCGCTGCTGGACCGGATGGGCGACATCGAGGTGATCGCGCAGGGCTCGTCGCTGAAGTTCTGCCGGCTCGCCGAAGGCACGCTGGACGTGTATCCGCGGCTGGGCCCGACCTCCGAATGGGACACCGCCGCCGGCCAGTGCGTGCTGCACGCCGCCGGTGGCGCGGTGCTGTCGGCGGCCACCGGCAAGCCGTTCCGCTACAACCGCCGCGAGAGCCTGTTGAACGGCGATTTCATCGCCCTGGGCGACACCCGCCTGCCATGGCGGCAGTGGCTGCCGGCCTGATCGCTGCAAAGGAGCATGGGATGACCGCGACTGCTGAACTGGACCGCCTGCTGGGCATCATGGCGCGGCTGCGCGACCCACAGGGCGGCTGTCCGTGGGACCTGCAGCAGGATTTTGCCAGCATCGCCCCGTACACCATCGAGGAGGCCTACGAGGTCGCCGATGCGATCGACCGCGGCGACCTGGACGACCTTCAGGACGAATTGGGCGACCTGCTGCTGCAGGTGGTGTTCCATGCGCAGATGGCCAGCGAGCAGGGCGCCTTCGCGTTCGCCGACGTGGCCCGTTCGATCAGCGACAAGCTGCAGCGCCGCCACCCGCACGTGTTCGCCCAGGTGCAGGTGGATGGCGCCGAGGGCGTCAACGCCAACTGGGAAGCGATCAAGCGCGCCGAGCGTGCCGCCAAGGGCGACACCGACACCTCCGCACTCGCCGGCATTTCACGCGGACTGCCCGAATGGCAGCGGGCGATGAAGCTGCAGGCGCGCGCGGCGCGGGTTGGTTTCGACTGGCCCGGTCCTGCGCCGGTGATCGACAAGGTGCGCGAAGAACTGGATGAAGTCGCCGCCGAGTTCGCACAGGGCCCGGTCGAGCACAACCAGGCGCGCCTGCAGGAAGAACTGGGCGACCTGTTGTTCGTCTGCGCCAACCTGGCCCGCCACGCCAAGGTGGACGTCGGCGCCGCGCTGCGCCAGGCCAACCACAAGTTCGAGCGCCGCTTCCGCGCGATGGAAGCCAAGGCCGACGCGGCCGGGCAGGCGCTGGCCGCGCTGGACCTGGACGCGCAGGAAGCGCTCTGGCAGCAGGCCAAGGCCGACGAAGCCAAGCCGTGAAGACGCTGCTGCTGTTCGTGCTCACCGCCGTGGCGGAAATCGTCGGCTGTTACCTGCCGTGGTTGTGGCTGCGCAAGGACGGCAGCGCGTGGCTGCTGCTGCCGGCGGCGGGCAGCCTGGCGCTGTTCGCCTGGCTGCTGACCCTGCATCCGGCCGCCAGCGGCCGTGTGTATGCGGCCTACGGTGGGGTCTACATCGGCACCGCGTTGATGTGGTTGTGGCTGGTGGAAGGCATCCGCCCCAGCCGCTGGGACCTGCTCGGCGTCGCCCTCTGCCTGGCCGGCATGATGGTGATCATGTTCGCCCCGCGCACCACCTGAGAGGAGGTAGTGCCGGCCGCTGGCCGGCTCCTCGGAAACCGTCCCCGAACGCGCACTGCCGGCCGCTGGCCGGCTCCTCGGAAAGCGTCCCCGAACGCGCACTGCCGGCCGCTGGCCGGCTCCCCGGAAAGCGTCCCCGAACGCGCACTACCGGGACGCACGCGCTATGCTGGGTGCGTCCGGTTTTGCAAGGCGCGCCATGTCCCGCTTCGCCAGTTTCCGCGAGTTCTATCCGTTCTATCTGGACGAGCACCGCAATGCGGTCTCGCGCCGGCTGCACGTTGTCGGCAGCTGCGCGGTGTTGTTGCTGGTGGCCGTCGCGATCGTGCGCGGCCAACCCGTCTGGCTGCTGGCAGCGCTGGCCTGCGGGTACGGGTTTGCCTGGGTGGGGCACTTTTTCTTCGAGAAAAACCGGCCGGCCACCTTCAAGCATCCCTTCTATTCTTTCGCCGGCGACTGGGTGATGTTCCGGGACATCCTCTGTGGCCGGATCCGGTTGTAATGGCAGCGTAGCCATGCCCGGGCCCGGCCCGGCATCAAAGGAGTGACGCGATGTTTCCGACCGTGCTGTTTTCGCTGGTGCTGGCCTTCGTGGCCGTGGTCATCCTGTTCAAGGCAGTGCGGATGGTGCCGCAGGGGTATGAGTGGACGGTGGAGCGTTTCGGGCGCTACACCCACACGATGTCGCCCGGCCTGCATTTCCTGATTCCCATCGTGTACGGGGTGGGGCGAAAGGTGAACATGATGGAGCAGGTGCTGGACGTGCCGGGCCAGGAGGTGATCACCAAGGACAACGCGGCGGTACGCGTGGACGGGGTGGTGTTCTTCCAGGTGCTGGATGCATCCAAGGCCGCCTACGAGGTGTCCGTGCTGGAGGTGGCGATGATCGCGCTGGTGCAGACCAACATCCGCACCGTGATCGGCTCGATGGACCTGGATGAATCGCTCAGCCAGCGTGAGGTGATCAACGCCAAGCTGCTGAACGTGGTCGACCATGCGACCAATCCGTGGGGCGTGAAGGTCAACCGGATCGAGATCCGCGACATCCAGCCGCCGCGCGATCTGCTCGATGCGATGGCGCGGCAGATGAAGGCCGAGCGCGAGAAGCGTGCGCAGATCCTGGAGGCGGAGGGCTCGCGGCAGTCGGAGATCCTGCGTGCCGAAGGCGAGAAGCAGGCCGCCGTGCTCGAGGCCGAGGGTCGCAAGGAAGCCGCCTTCCGCGATGCCGAGGCGCGCGAGCGTTCGGCCGAAGCCGAGGCCAATGCGACCCGCATGGTCTCCGAAGCCATCGCCCAGGGCGACGTGCAGGCGATCAACTACTTCATCGCGCAGAAGTACGTGGAGGCGTTCAAGGAACTGGCCACCTCGCCCAACCAGAAGCTGGTGCTGATGCCGATGGAGGCCAGCGGGGTGATCGGCTCGATCGCCGGCGTCGCCGAGCTGGCGCGCGAGGCCTTCGCCAAGCAGGAAGACAAGCGCACCACGCGCGGCGTGCCGCCGCGGGTCGGAGGCTGAGATGCGCTGGGAAGTCGTCGGCTGGGGCGCGCTGGCGCTGGTCCTGTTCGCGGCCGAGGCGCTGGCGCCAGGCGCCTTCATGTTGTGGATCGGGATCGGTGCCGCGGCGGTGTTCGTGCTGGTGGCGGTGTTTGCCGACATCCCGTTGCTGTGGCAGGTGGTGGCCTTCGTGCTGCTGTCGGTGGTGTCCATCCAGTGCTATCGGCGTTGGGGACGTTCGCATGGGCGGCAGAGCGATGCGCCGCTGTTGAACCGGCGCGCCGAGCAGTTGATCGGCCGGGTGGTGGTGATCGACCAGGACATCGTGGCGGGCAAGGGCCGGGCCAAGATCGACGACGCGTTCTGGGTGGTGGCTGGCCCGGATCTGCCTGCCGGCAGCCGGGTGCGGGTAGTGGCGGTGGAGGGGATGACGCTGAAGGTGCAGCAGGTCTGACGCAACGCCGCAGGCGTTGTGAAGTCGGTTCTGGGATAATCGAGGTCTTGCCTTCATTCCCCCGGAAAAACGGTCATGACCCAGAAGACGCTTCTCAACGAGACCCACCGCGCACTCGGCGCCAAGATGGTCGATTTCGGTGGCTGGGACATGCCCATCCATTACGGTTCGCAGCTGGACGAGCACCACCTGGTGCGCAGCGACGCCGGCATGTTCGACGTCAGCCACATGACCGTGGTGGATCTGCGCGGTGCGCAGGTCAAGCCGTTCCTGCGCAAGCTGCTGGCCAACTCGGTGGACAAGCTCAAGGCGACCGGCAAGGCGCTGTACTCGTGCATGCTCAATCCGCGCGGCGGGGTCATCGATGACCTGATCGTGTACTACCTGGCCGACGATTTCTTCCGCATGGTGGTCAATGCCTCCACCCGCGAGAAGGACCTGGCCTGGATCCGCGAGCAGGCTGCCGCGTTCGACGTGGCCGTCACCGAGCGCGAGGACCTGGCGATCATCGCCGTGCAGGGGCCGACCGCGCGCGAGCGGGTGATCGGGCTGGTGGGCGAGGGCGACCGCGCGGCACTGGAGAAGCTGGGCCGTTTCGCCGCGCTCGAGGCGACCGCCAGCAGCGGCGCGCCGTTGTTCGTGGCGCGCACCGGCTACACCGGTGAGGACGGGTTCGAGATCCTGCTGCCGCAGACCGAGGTGGTCGCATTCTGGAACGCGCTGGCCGCTGCCGGCGTGCGTCCGGCCGGGCTGGGCGCACGCGATACGCTGCGCCTGGAAGCCGGCATGAACCTGTATGGCCAGGACATGGACGAAGACATCACCCCGTACGAGGCCGCGCTGGCCTGGACGGTGGCKCTTGATGAGGGCCGTGATTTCATCGGCCGCGACGTGCTGGAAGCGCAGAAGGCGGCCGGCGATGCGCGTCAGCTGATCGGCCTGGTGATGGACGAGAAGGGCGTGCTGCGCCACGGCCAGGCGGTACTGACTGCCAGCGGACAGGGCGAGATCCTGTCCGGCACGTTCTCTCCGACGCTGGGCAAGGGCATCGCGTTCGCGCGGGTGCCGGCCGGTGAACTGGGCCTGGTGCACGTGGACATCCGCGGCAAGCAGGTGCCGGTGCGCGTGGTGAAGTTCCCGTTCGTGCGCGAGGGCCAGGCCCAGCCGGGCGTGCTGGCCGACGCCTGATGTTTTTGACGGCGCCGACCTGTCAGCGGTCGGCGCCGATGGTTACACTACCCCCGTTTCTTGACCCCTGAAATTCCTCGGAGCAGTCCCATGAGCGAGATCCCCGGCGACCTCAAATTCCTCAAGTCCCATGAGTGGGCACGTGTCGAAGGCAACGGCCGCGTCACCATCGGTATTTCCGACCACGCCCAGGGCCTGCTCGGTGACCTGGTCTACGTCGAACTGCCGGCGGTGGGCGACGAAGTGAAGGCTGGCCAGCAGGCGGCCGTGGTCGAGTCGGTCAAGGCCGCCTCGGACGTCTACAGCCCGGTCACCGGCACCGTGGTCGAAGTGAACGAAGCGCTGTCGGACAAGCCGGAAACCATCAACGAAGATGCCTACGGCGAAGGCTGGATCTACGTGGTGGAGTTCTCGGCCAACGACGAGTTGAACGATCTGCTCGGCCCGGACGAGTACGCCGAGCTGCTGGAAAACGACGAACATTGATCGTCGCCTGATCGAAGGAACGGCCGCCTGGTGCGGCCGTTTTTTTTTGCCCGCGCGGTGGCGCACGGCGGGCGACGTTGGTCGCCACGCCAGGTTTGGATCAACGTCGACGGCGCTGCCGTTATGTGTACGTGATGAAAAACCGGTGCGGCGCGCGCAAAGGATGATCCGGCAGGTACTCATGCGGAACGGTTGGGTCGACGTCGGCGTGGGTCATGAGGGTGCCTTTCGGTGTCCGCGCGCGCGCGTCGGGAACCGGCGCGGTGGTCGTACCCGGTGCGCGCGGCGCATCGGATCGGTACGAACCGAACGGTCGCGACGGTCTGAAAGTTTGCGCATTTGTGCAAATCCGATGGCAAAAAGCGATCGAGCATGTGAAAAGTTTTCRCGTCCGTTTGGGTGCCGTGTGGGTAGGCGTTCGGCCGTAAGCGCACGCACGCGCGGGTCAGGTGGTGCACATGCGCCGGGCGCGCGCTGAAAATACGAAAGTGCTTCTTTTAAGTGGTTTTCTTTTCGCATGTGCTGCGCGATGCACGTCGATGCGGTGCGTGCGGCGTGTCATGGCATGCCGCTGGCGGTGTTTGCAGCGGGGGTGGCGACGCCGTCGCGGGGACGCTCCATGTGAAATTTTTTCGCCCGGGTTGTTGACAGTGAAAAAAACCGTGATTAGGTTTCGCCACAGCAGACCTTGCTGCGAACAGAGTGAGCAGAATCGACATCCAGTCGCGAAGCACAACCTGGACATCCACCTCGCGTCCGAAGACGGTGGAGATGGCGTCGCTTCCCCCGGCGAACTCCAAGGCCCCTTCCCATTCGATACCTGCCCGGCCACCTGCGGTGGGTATCCCCGTATCCGTCACGACGCGCTTGACGCGACGGCGGTCCCCGCGATGTCGCACTGCGGGTTTGCTTTACCTGGGCGTTTCCACTCCATAGATCACTGACGAGGAGCCATCCCATGGCAACCAAGAAAGCTGCGAAGAAAAAGCCGGCCGCCAAAAAGGCCGTCAAGAAGGTAGCCAAGAAAGCCGCTGCCAAGAAGGTAGCCAAGAAGGCCGCTGCCAAGAAGACGGTGAAGAAGGCAGCCAAGAAGGCAACCGCCCGCAAGGCAGTGAAGAAGACGGCGAAGAAGGCAGTCCGCAAGGTCGCCAAGAAGGCCGCCGCCAAGAAGACCGCAAAGAAGGCAGTGAAGAAGACGGCGAAGAAGGCAACCCGCAAGGTAGCCAAGAAGTCCGCTGCCAAGAAGACCGCCAAGAAAGCCGTCCGCAAGGTAGCCAAGAAGGCCACGGCCAAGAAGGCGACCAAGAAGACGGCCAAGAAAGCGGCCAAGAAGACCGCCAAAAAGGCCGTCCGCAAGGTAGCCAAGAAGGCTACCGCGAAGAAGGCCACCGCACGCAAGGCGCCGGCCAAGAAGGCGTCCGCCAAGAAAGCGGTGAAGAAGGTTGCAAAGCGCAAGCCGGCCGTTCGCAAGAAGAAGGCCGCTCCGGTCGCCCTGCCGGCAACTCCGGCACCGCTGATCTAAGTCGTTCCCGATAGCCGTACCTGAAACCCCCTTCCCTGGCAGCCCAGCGGGGAGGGGGTTTTTTTATGGGCGCCGTGTTTGTGGCCGTTACGCGGCGCATGCGCAGCAGGGTAGAGCCGAGCCACGCTCGGCTGCCGTCGCCGTCGCCGTCGCGCTTACGCCGCGCGTCGGCAGTGCCCGCCGCTGGCCGGCTCCCCCCCGCTGCCCGCCACGCCCGACGCTACATGCGATCGATGCCAGGCTGATCGACCGCGAGGTTCGTACGCATTGCGCAGCCACCCATGGGGTGGCTCTACCCATCGCCTGGCCGATCCGTTCGGCCACAAAAAAGGCGGCCGAGCGGCCGCCTTTTTGATTCACGCCGGTGCCGCACTCAACGCGGCGAGGCCACCGCGCGATTGGAAGAGACGCCCTTGCGCTTGGTCGCCGGCGCGGCGTCTTCGGCCATCAGGCTGTCGCTGCCGAAGTCGGTGTCCACGTCCAGCCAGCGCTGGGTCGGCAGGCCCATGGCCTGGTCCAGGATGGTCGGGAGCAGGCCGCTGGGCAGGCTGCTTTCACCATTCCAGAGGATGGCGATGCCGAGGTCGCGCTCGGGCACCAGCGCGACCAGGCCGCGATAGCCTTGCACCGCGCCGGCGTGGAAGACCACTTCATGGCCGGCGTAATCGAAGTTGCGCCAGCCCAGTGCGTAACCGGCCGAATGCAGGCGTTCGCGGCGCCAGCCCGAGCGCATTTCGCCCGGGGTGTTGATCAGGGTCGAGTGCAGGGTGGCCAGCAGCGGCGCGGGCAGCACGTCCGGGCGATGGCCGGTGTGGGCCAGCAGCCACTGCGCCATGTCGCTGGCGCTGGCGTTGACGCCCGCTGCAGGGGCCAGGCGGTAGTAGGTCGGCTTCGGATTCAACGATACCCAGCCATTGCGGCTGCGCACGTGCGGACGCGCCCAGCGCGAGCTGGCCTGGATGCCGGCCAGACCAAGGCTGGCATCGTCCATGCCCAATGGTTTGAACAGGCGGCGCTCGACGGACTGTTCGTAGAAGCTGCCCGAGGCGGCGTAGACGACGTCGCCGATCAGGCTGAAGGCCACGTTCTGGTAGGCGTAGCAATCGCCCGGCAGGCACTTGAGCGAGGTCGAGGCCAGCTTGTGGGTGAGCGTGTAGTACTCGGCGTTGCCTTCCACGTCGCGGTCGTAGGCGTTGTAGGGCAGGCCGACGCGGTGGCTGAGCAGATCGGCCACGGTCAGGCGGTCGGTCGCTTCAGGCGTGCTCAGCTGGAAACCGGGCACGTAGTCGGTGACCTTGCTGTCCCAGCGCAGCGTGCCATCGTTGACCAGCAGGCCGGCCATGGTGCCGGCGAAGGCCTTGGACAGCGATGCAAGGCGGAACACGGTGTGTGCGTCGA
The DNA here is from genome assembly GCF_056400545.1 of Stenotrophomonas sp. P5_A8. Lineage (NCBI taxonomy): Bacteria > Pseudomonadati > Pseudomonadota > Gammaproteobacteria > Lysobacterales > Lysobacteraceae > Stenotrophomonas > Stenotrophomonas sp. P5_A8. The sequence continues at coordinate 11,429 of NZ_JBFULB010000105.1, forward strand.
CCTGTTGCGGGTTGTTGACGTCGGTGACACCATAACCGCGCGCGCTGAGCACGCGGCCGCCCTGGACGATGGCCACGGCCATGCCTGGCACGCGCTCGCCGTAGGTGAGCTGCTGGGCCATCGATTCGATCGCGGCGACGTTGAAGCCCTGCGCCGGCGGCAGCACCTTCGGGTTCGCCTCAGTGGCGCGGTACGCGGCCGGCTGGGTGTGCGGAATCGCCGCGGCGTTCTCGATGTTGACGGGGAACGCGGGGGTCTGGGCAGTGGAAGACATTGCAATGGGCATCAACATGCCCAGCAACCCGGTGGCCGCCGAACGGATCGGTCGGCGCCTGCTGTTCTGATTCATCGTGTAGGGCCCGTGCGCAACTGCTGTGACCGATTCTAGCGCCGCTTTTCGTGATTGCACAAACGAAGCGAAGATGAATGCGTATCTGGTTGAAAAGGCGCGGTTTTTGCATCACCCGGCCGCTCCCCGCGGTACTTGGCAGCGCAGCCCTGTTCAGCTTGAGACAGCGTCCTGCAGTATCCACTGCGCGGCACGCTCGGCCAGCATGATGG
>NZ_JBFULB010000106.1:0-11978 GCF_056400545.1 Stenotrophomonas sp. P5_A8
CCGGGCGGGTGTCCGCCGCTGCGCGCGGTGCTGCCCGCGCGCCGATGGCGGCCGTGGCCGGTGACGACTGGCAGACGTTCTGAACACCCGGCGCGCCGTGGATCGGCGCGCATGCGGATCAACGCGTGGGATCGGTGCTGCCCGTGGCAGCGGTGCGATGGCCGTTGATGGCGGCCAGCACCCGATGCCCGGCACGGATGCCGGGCACTTCAATCAGGCGATAGCCCACGTAGGCCAGTGGCACTGCGATGGCCAAGGTCAGTACGGCGCAGAGCAGGTAGGCCAGATCGGCCTGCGGTACCAGCAGCTGGATGCGCCGGAATACAGGTATCAACAGCGCCACGACGATGGGGTGCGCCAGATACAGGGAATAGCTGATCTGGCCCAGGTAGGTGGTCACGCGGTTGACCACCAGCGACAGGGGAAATCGCGACATGCCGATCAGCAGTGCGGCATACGCGGCGCCGAACAGTATCCAGCCGATGCCGGCACTCACGGCGGCGCGCGCGCTGCCCCAGGTCAATCCCACCAGCAACAGGCCCGTGCCGACCAGCACCGTCATGCAGCAACGGCGGGCACGGTTGGATGGCATTGCCTGCAGGGCCATGAACAGATGGTAGGCAAGCAGGCCGTACAAGAACACGGGCAGGTGGCGCAGCAGGCCGTAGTCGCCTACCGCTGCTACACCCGCCGGACCCAGTACCCCTGCTCCGGCCAGCAGGCTGGCCAGCGTACCCAGGACAGCGGCGCCCCAGGCGCGCCGCGGGCGGTCGATGACCCGGAACAGCAGGGGAAACACGGCATAGAACAGCATCTCCACGCCGATCGCCCAGCTCGCCCAGACGATGCCGGCCTCCCATCCTTCGAAGAGGTTGAAGGTGAAGGTGACGTTGGCCAGGATTTCAGCGCTTGGATGACCCGCATGGCTGCCGCGACCGTCGCGCCAGATCGAGAAGGCCAGCAGCACGAAGAACAGCGGTGCGATACGGAACACCCGATGCAGGTAGAAGCTGAGCAATGGCGTCGGCGTGCGTGCGTGGCGCGGCATCGTGTATGCCAGCGAGAAGGCACTGATGACGAAGAACAGCGCCACGCCGGTGCCGCCCATCGCCAGTACCGCGCCCGTCACCGCTCCCGTCGCAAGCGCGGGTGACGGCATCGCCATGACGTGGAACAGCACCACATAGACGGCAGCCAGACCGCGTAGGGCATCCAGGAAAGCGAGTCGGTTTGGTGCGGCCATGACGGTCCTTGTCCAGGCGGGCGGCGATCATCGTCGGCTCGGCAGATCGCGCCCAGAATGGGAGAAATGATCGGCGCATGCTACCACCGGCGTACCGCGTCGCCCGGTGCGGCTACTCACTTTGCCGACGCCACGCCCAGATACGCCTGCACCTCGGCCACCGTACTGCGCGCGCTGCGGGTCACGCCGATCAGCGTGGCCGAGGCCATTCCGGTCCACTCGCCGTAGCCCACCAGCCAGAGTCCGGGCAGGTCGCGTGCGGCGGTGCCATCCAGCGCCACCCGGCCGTCCACGTCGATCACGCCAAGCGCGTCCAGGTGTTCGAGGGCCGGGCCGAAGCCGGTGCACCACACGATCGCATCGAAGGCGCGTTCGCTGTTATCGGCCCAGCGCGCACCGCGCGCGGTGAGGGCATCAAACATCGGCAGGCTGTGCAGCACGCCGCGTGCGCGTGCATCACGAACACTGTCGACCATCACGATGTCGCCCAACCCGCCGCTCGGCGGAGGGGGCGTCTGTCCGGCCTGCAGCGCGCGCCAGCGCTCGGTAGCGCGCTGGAACAGCACGTGCCCGTCCACATCGTCGGGCAGGAAGCGTGGGGGTGTCAGTGTGATCCAGTCCGAGTGCGCATGCTGCGACAGTTCCGCGTGAATCTGCGCGCCCGAGTTGCCAGCGCCCACCACCGCCACGCGCTTGCCTGCCAACGCGTCCGGGCCACGGTACTGCGCCGAATGCAGCTGCAGCCCGGTGAACGCCGCCTGGCCGGGGTAAGACGGCCACTGCGGGTTGCGCCAGGTGCCGGTGGCGCTGATCACCGCACGGGCATGCCAGTGGCGGCCATCATCGGCGATCAGCGTAAACCGGCCATCGAGGCACTCCACGCGCTGCACGCGTACCGGTCGCTGCACCGGCAGTGCGTAGCGCTGCTCATAGCGGCGGAGGTAGTCCACCACCGCATCGCGATCGGGGTAGCTGTCGGCAGGCAGTGGCATCGGCCAGCCGGCGATACCACTGGAAGAGGCCGGCGAGAACAGCCGCAGCGATGGCCACGCGTGCTGCCACGCGCCGCCCGCCGAGGGTTCGGCATCCAGCAGGCAGAACGTCAGGCCGCTGCGACGCAGGAAATAGCCCAGCGCCAGTGCGGCCTGGCCGCCGCCGGTGACCACCACGTCATGGGACATCGCGGCGAGGCGGTCCGCGCTGTTCAATCCGCGGGCGGGGGCGTCGGTGCGCGCGCCACCAGCTCGCTCAGCAGGTCGATCTGGCGTTGCTGCTGCTGCAGGATCTGCAGCAGCGTGTCATGGCTGACCGCATCCACTTTTTCATGCAGCGACATGATTTCCAGCTCGGCCTTGAGGTTCACCTCGTAGTCGTAGGCGGCCATCTGCCGGTCCTTCATCGCCTGCCGGTTCTGGCTCATCATGATCACCGGTGCCTGGATCGCCGCCAGCATCGACAGCATCAGGTTGAGGAAAATGTACGGGTAGGGATCGAATGCAGTCTTGCCCAGGATCTCGCTGTTGAGCGCCACCCAGATCACCAGGGCGGCACCGAACAGCAGGATGAAGTGCCACGACCCACCGAAGCTGGCGACCTTGTCGGCCAGCCGCTCGCCGAAGGTGGACTGCTCGGCCAGGCGACGGTTGGGGTCATCGACCACCACGCGCCGCCCGATCGCGCGTTTGGCGACGGCGTCCAGGTCATGGGTCTGTCGGCCCAGCCAGCGCGCGGCGCGTTCGAGGCGATCATTGTTCGGTGAGGTGGACATGGGAGACTCCAGGGCGCGGTTGCCGGCAGGGTGATCGGCGCTGGGGAAAGGACGGGTGAGGGTCGCGCCGCGGCCCATGCGGCAGAACGAAAAGGCCCGGTCTTTCGACCGGGCCCTGGATCAACATCAATCCCGCAAGGCAGCGCTTACCAGCGCATGCCCGCAAAGGGGTTCCAGCTGGTGTCGCCCTTCACTTTCTCCAGGTAATAGGAGTAGTTGGTGGTGAGTGCGATGAGCAGCGACCAGGCGATGCCGACGCCACGGCCGACGACGTCGGGCATGAACGACACCAGGATCATCAGCACGATGGTGATGCCCAGGATGGTCAGCGCCTTGCGCCACATGCCCAGGATGAGCAGGTAGATCCAGCTGAAGAACAGGGCGAAGAAGTTGAAGTTGACCTTGATCTTCTGGCCGAACGGCAGCTCCTTGTAGGCGGCCTTGAACGCCGGGGTATTGGGCGCGCCGTAGGTGTTGAAGAAGTTGAAGCGGAACTGCCACTTCGGGCTGAACTGAGGGGTAGAGGTGGAATCCATATCCGTCTTATGTGGGTTGTAAACGGTTACATGATAGCGGCTGCCTATGTGCGGCCGCCAGTTTTCTGTCGCGCCGGGCGGGTTATCTGTCGTAGTGCAGAACCCGTCACACATCTGTCCGCAATTTCATATAGGGTGCGCATTCCGCGCGGCAGGGAGCCCCGCGGGAATTGGAATGCAACGAGATAACCAGACCATGTCCAGTGTTGTGATCACCGCTGAGCGTCCGCAGGCAGGCCCGCGGATCGCGCCGTGCCCGCAGGCTACCCAGGCCCAGCATCTGCTGGCGCACCTGCAGTTTTCCCAGCTCGGTTCGCGTGCGCTGACCAAGCCGCCGCTGGATGCCGACATCGCCGTGGCGGCGACGCCGGCCTGATCGGCCAGCGCGCGGAGCAGGCTCCGCGCGCTGCATCAGCGTCGCCTCAGAAGCGCGCGGTCATCCCCAGGAAGTAGCTGCGCCCGGCCACGAAGTAGTCGGTGGCGCCTTCGGCATACAGCTTCTTGTCGGCGATGTTGCTGACGCCCGCGCGCACGGTCAGTGCGTCGTTGACGTGCCAGGCCGCGGTCAGGTCGTACAGCGTGTAGGCCTTGATGAAGGTGCTGGCCACGCCATCCTGCTTGCCGGTGTACTGCGCCGAGACCGTGGTCGAGAACGCATCGATCGGGGTCCAGTCCACCGACGAATAGCCGGAGAACTCGGGGGTGTCGATCAGGTTCTCGCCGGTGGTGAGGTTCTTGGCCTCCTTCATCCAGGTGGCCGAGGTACGCCAGCGCCAGTGCTCACCCAGGCTCAGGTTGAAGTTGCCTTCCATGCCGCTGGTGCGGGCGCGGTCGACGTTGTCCATGCGCGTCCACCAGTACCCGTTGAAATAGCCGAGGGGTTCGTACTCGATCTTGTTCTTGAAGTCGGTATGGAAGTAGGTCAGGCCGGTATCGACGGTGCCGTTGTCGAAGTTGAAGCCGACCTCGCGATTAGTGCTGGTTTCCGGGTCCAGGTTCGGGTTGCCGGCCATGTAGCAGCTGCCGCTGATGTACCCCAGCGGGCGCAGCGAGCCGCAGCCGCGGCCACCGGATTCGGTCGCGGCCGAGGCGGCGTTCTCGGTCAGGCTGGGCGCGCGGAAGCCCTTGGAGATGCCGCCGCGCAGGGTCCAGCTTTCGGCCGGATGGTAGACCAGGTACGCACGCGGACTGACGTGGCTGCCGAACTGCTCATGGTGGTCCAGCCGCGCGCCCAGGGTGAGGGCAAGCGTTTCGTGCAGCTTCAGTTCGTCCTCGACGAACACCGCCCAGGTATCCACTTCCAGCGTTGAACCCGCCACCGGGTTGCCGGCGTAATCGACCGGGGCCTGGCCGATGGTGTCGGTGTTGGTCAGCTGCTGGCGCTTCCACTGGCCGCCGACGCTCAGCTGGTGATCCACCCACAGCGTGAACGGCGTGCTCAGGCTGCTTTCCAGGATCATGTCCTTGGCCTGCGAACGCCCGTTCGGACCGATGTCGTTCTTGAACTCGGTCCAGTAGCCGGTGACCTTGGAGGTGCCGAAGGACCAGTTGCCGGTGTGGCTCAGCGACAGGCTGGTGCGCTTGAGCTCGCTCGCGCCCCAGGCACCGTCGCCCTCGTCTTCCAGCGTGGTACTGGCGAAGGCCTGCTGCACGCCGTAGCCGGCCTCCAGCTCCAAGCGCTGCGCCTCGCTCAGCGTCCAGTCCAGCAGCGCGTCGACGTTGCGGTCCTTTTCACCGCCATACGCATTGCCGTACACACCACCGTTGCTGCGGTCGGAGGCGCGGTGAGTGTAGTTGGCCCCCAGGCGCATGCCGATGTTCTCGGTGAGCGGGCCGGAGAAGTTGGTGCCGATCTGCTGGGTATCGCCGCGCTTGCTGTCCTGCGGGGAGGTGTAGCTGTGCGTCGCGCTGCCGCCCCAGGTGTCACCGATGCGGCGGGTGATGATGTTGATCACCCCGCCCATGGCATCGGACCCGTACAGCGAGGACATCGGGCCGCGCACCACTTCGATGCGCTCGATCTGGTCCGGCGAGATCCAGTTGAGGTCCTGGCGGCCAAGATCGGGGCGATAGTTGGTCGAGGCCGAGCTGCCCACGCGCTTGCCGTCGATCAGGATCAACGTGTAGTTGGAGGGCATGCCGCGCAGCTTGATCTTGGATTGTTCGCCGGCGGCGCTGAGACCGCCGGTGACGCCGGGAACGCGGCTGAGCAGGGTGCCCAGGTCATGCACGGGCTGGCGTTCGATGTCTTCGCGGGTGATCACGCTGATGCTGGCCGGCGCATCCTTGATCCACTGCTGGTTACCCGAGGCGGTGACCACCACGGTATCCAGGTCCTTGGCGGCAGGATCGGCGGCAACCTCGGCCAGGGCGATGCCGGGGCTGGCCAGCAGCAGGCAGATGGCGACGGCGAGCGGGGCGCGGACCCGCCGCGCGGGGGAGGAGCAGAAAACAGACATGAGGGTCTTCCATGGAGGGAAATGGATCCCCGACCGGGAAGCGTCTGGCGATGTCAGTACGACGAAAGCAGGCAACCCGACCGGTGGGACTGCGCACGGCGGAGTGCCGGCGCGTCTGGGTGGGTAGTGCGGTATCGCATGCCTGCCTGGTTAACGGAATGATAACCGTTTACAAAATGAATGGGCAGAGGTCCACGGCGCAAGGTCTGCGGTGTTCTGTCGCAGCCGAGGCGCTCCCGGATTTGCTGAATGGGGACAAATCGACATACCAGCCTTCGCGCGCGGCTTACATTTGGCCCCCTATGCTGGGCCGCATTTTTCGCCTCAGTCCCGTTGGAGAGTTCGTGGGTTCCGGTAGTGACACACAACAGCTGCGTGCCGGTCACGGCCCTGCGCAGGTAGGATGCAAGGGCGCCGCTGGGCGTACCGGGATCTGGATGACCCTCTCCGCACCGGGCATGTCCGGGATGGCACCACTCACGCAGGATAGCCGCCGATGAGTGTGCAATCAGTCAAGACCGTGGTGGACGCCGGGCGCGCGACGCTGCCGGCCGAAGCGCCGATGCCGATGCCCGAGCAGTCCTTCCGCGACGGCCGGCTGAAGGTGCCGCGCCAGCGCACCGCACCGCGGTTGATGGCGCTGCGCCGCTTCTACATCCTGGGTGGCACCGCGGCGATGACCATCGGCGCCACCGTGATGATGTGGAAAGTGCTGGCGATGAACGGCATCACCGTGCTGGAGGCGTGCCTGCTGGTGCTGTTCGTGGCCCTGTTTGCGTGGATCGCGCTGTCTTTTGCCGGGGCGGTGGCGGGCTTCCTCACGGCGGTGTTCGACCGCGGCTACAAGCTGGGCATCGACCCGGACCAGCCGCTGCCGGTGGTGCATACCCGCACCGCACTGCTCATGCCCACCTATAACGAAGACCCGCGCCGGCTGCTGGCCGGCCTGCAGGCCATCTACGAATCGGTGGCCGAAACCGGGCAACTGGCGCAGTTCGATTTCTTCGTGCTCAGCGATACCCGCCGCGACGACGTCGGCGCGGCCGAGGAACAGGCCTTCGCCGACCTGTGCGATGCGGTGGGTGGGCATGGGCACCTGTTCTATCGTCGCCGTGGCGACAACAGCGGGCGCAAGGCCGGCAACATCGCCGACTGGGTGCGCCGCTTCGGCGCGGGCTACCCGCAGATGCTGATCCTGGACGCGGACAGCCTGATGACCGGGGACACCATCGTGCGCCTGGTGGCCGGCATGGAGCACAACCCCGACGTCGGCCTGATCCAGACCCTGCCGGCGGTGATCGGCGGGCGGACGCTGTTTGCGCGCATGCAGCAGTTCGGCGGCCGCGTGTACGGGCCGGTGATCGGTCGCGGCGTGGCCTGGTGGCACGGTGCCGAGAGCAACTACTGGGGCCACAACGCGATCATCCGTACCGAAGCCTTCGCCGACAACGCCGGCCTGCCCGCGCTGCCCGGCAAGCAGCCGTTCGGCGGCCACGTGCTCAGCCACGATTTCGTCGAAGCCGCGTTGATGCGTCGCGGTGGCTGGGCCACGCACATGGTGCCGTACCTCAAGGGCAGCTACGAAGAAGGCCCGCCCACCCTCACCGACATGCTGGTGCGCGACCGCCGCTGGTGCCAGGGCAACCTGCAGCACGCCAAGGTGGTCCGCTCCAAGGGCCTGCACTGGGTCAGCCGCATGCACATGATGATCGGCATCGGCCATTACTTCACCGCGCCGATGTGGGGGATGCTGATGCTGGTGGGCATCGCCATCCCGCTGTTCCAGGGCGGCATCGACTTCAACGAAGTACTGCATCTCTCGCCCGGCGTGTACTGGCGCCACCAGGACGAAGAGAAGGTGATCCGCATGTTCGCCATCACCATGGTGGTGCTGTTGACCCCCAAGGTGCTGGGCTACGTGGCAATGCTGCTCGACCGCGTCGATCGGCGTGGCTGTGGCGGCGGCATCCGCGCATTCGTGTCGATGCTGCTGGAAACCGTGCTGGCTGCCCTGATGGCGCCGGTGGTGATGTACGTGCAGTCGCGCGGCGTGGCCGAGGTCCTGGCCGGCAAGGATTCGGGCTGGGATGCGCAGCAGCGTGACGATGGCGGCATCTCCTGGCCGGCGCTGATCCGCGGCTACGGCGGGCTGAGCGTGTTCGGGCTGTTCATGGGCGCGCTGGCCTATGCGGTGTCGCCCTCGCTGGCGGCGTGGATGGCCCCGGTGGTGATCGGCATGGTGCTGGCCATCCCGGTGGTGGCGCTGACCTCCTCGCGCAGCGCCGGCACGCTGATGCATCGCCTGCGGCTGATGGAGATTCCCGAAGAAACCGCACCGCCCAAGGTGCTGGTGCGCGCCGCGCAACTGCGCCGGGCGGCGGCCGAGCACACCACCGCGGGCTGACCGGCAGGCCCGGCGGCGCTGCATAATGCGGCTTCAATGTCTTGGAGTCGCCCCATGCTGGACAGCGTCATCAATGAAACCGGCACCGACCCGCAATGGGCGGTGCTGTGGCTGCACGGCCTCGGTGCCGACGGCAACGACTTCGCGCCGATCGTGCCCGAACTGCTGCGCCCGCACTGGCCGGCGATCCGCTTCGTGTTCCCGCATGCGCCGGTGCAGCCGATCACCATCAACAACGGCGTGCCGATGCGGGCCTGGTACGACATCGTCAGCATGGACTTCCGCTCGCGTGCCGACGCCGCCGGCGTGGATGCGTCGGTGCAGGCGCTGGATGCGTTGATCGAGCAGCAGATTGCCGGCGGCATTCCCGCCGAGCGGATCCTGCTGGCCGGCTTCTCGCAGGGTGGTGCGGTGATCCTCAGCGCGGTGCTGCGCCGCACGCGCCCGATCGGTGGGCTGATCGCGCTGTCCACCTACCTGCCTGACCCTGAAAATGCAGCCGCGCAGCGCGCGCCCGACGGCATCCGGCCGCCGGTGTTCATGGCCCACGGCACGCAGGACCCGGTAATCCCGCAGGCGGTCGCCGCGCATACCGCGCAGACCCTCAAGGACCTCGGCTTCCCGCTGGCGTGGCATTCCTACCCGATGGCCCACCAGGTCTGCGCCGAGGAACTGCAGGCGCTGGGTGACTGGCTGGACGCGCGTTTCCAGGCCGCCTGAGCCATGACCGACCCCCGCCAGCTGCCCTGGTTGCCCGAACTGTGCCGCCTGCCGCGGCTGGCGGCGATGCTCGGCCTGGCCGAACTGGTGGTGGTGGTGGTCGCGCTGGCGCCGGACGGCAGCCGTCACTGGCGCCTGTCCGACTTCCTGTCGGCCAGTGGCTTCGCGGTGTGGCTGGCGCTGGCGGTGACGGTATGCCTGTGCGTGGCGCGCACTGCGTTGTCGCGCCTGCCGGAGGCGGTCGGCACTGCGCTGGCGGTGACCATGACCGCATTGATCGCCGCGCTTTGCGCCGGCGYCGTGCATGGCCTGTACGGCGTGCTCGACACCCAGGGGTTCGCCCAGCAGGTCGGGTTCTGGCGCTTCACCCTGGGCAGCGCCACCATGACCGCGTTGATCGTTGCGCTGGCGCTGCGCTACTTCTACGTCAGCGATCGCTGGAGCGCGCAGACCGTGGCCAACGCGCGCGCGCAGGCCGATGCGCTGCAGGCACGGATCCGCCCGCATTTCCTGTTCAACAGCATGAACCTGATCGCCAGCCTGGTACGCCGGGATCCAGTCGTTGCCGAGCGCGCGGTGCTGGATCTGTCGGATCTGTTCCGTGCCGCGCTCGGGGCGGGCGAGGGGGATTCCACGCTGCGCGATGAGTGCGAACTGGCCGAGCGCTACCTGTCGATCGAATCGCTGCGGCTGGGCGAGCGGCTGCAGGTGCGGTGGGAACGCGACGAACCGCTGCCGTGGTCGCTGCCGATGCCACGGCTGGTGCTGCAGCCGCTGGTCGAAAACGCCGTGCTGCACGGCATCTCGCGCCTGCCCGGGGGCGGCACCATCGTCATCGCGCTGTCCTGCACGGGCAACCAGCTGCACGTCCGCGTGCACAACCCGGCGCCGGATCCGCAGGCACGGGCGCTGCCGCTGGCACAGGGCGCCGGCCACGCGCAGCGCAGCATCGCGCACCGCCTGGCCTGGCGCTTCGGCCCGTCCGCGCGGATGACGGGGGCATGGAGCGACGGCTACTATGCCTGCGACATCACCGTTCCGGTGCCCTGAGGAAACAGACGTGAAGGTGGTCATCGCCGACGACGAACCGCTGGCCCGCGAGCGCCTGCGCAGCCTGCTGGCCGAGCAGCCCGGGGTAGAGGTGGTGGCCGAGGCCGAAAACGGCGAGCAGGCCCTGCATGCCTGTGCCGAACTGCAGCCGGACCTGGTGCTGCTGGACATCGCCATGCCCGGCCTGGATGGCCTGGAGGCCGCGCGTCACCTGGCCACCTTCGACCCGCGCCCGGCGGTGGTGTTCTGCACCGCCTACGATGCGCATGCGCTGTCGGCGTTCGAAGCGGCGGCGATCGACTACCTGATGAAACCGGTGCGTCCCGAGCGCCTGGCCGCCGCGCTGGAACGCGCGCGCACCTTCCTGGCCGGCCGCAGCGGGCAACCCAGCGCACCCAGCCAGCAGGTGCGCACGCTGCTGTGCGCACGCCTGCGCGGCAGCCTGCGGCTGATCCCGATCGAAGACATCCATTACCTGCAGGCCGAAGAGAAGTACGTGGTGGTGCACCACGCCCGCGGCGAGGACCTGATCGAAGAATCGCTGAAGTCGCTGGAGGAGGAATTCACCAACCGCTTCGTGCGCATCCACCGCAACTGCCTGGTCGCCCGCCATGAGCTGATCGAGCTGCGACGAAATGGCGCAGGCCAGGTCCAGGCCGTGCTGCGCCATGGCAAGGCGCCGCTGGAAGTGAGCCGCCGCTGCGTGGCCAGCATCAAGCAGGACCTCAAGCACCTGTAAAATGGGGGCATGAAGACCCTGCGCATCGCCACCCGAAAGAGCCCGCTTGCCTTGTGGCAGAGCGAACACGTCGCCGACCGCCTGCGTCAGGCGCATCCGGGGCTGGACGTGGTGCTGGTGCCGATGAGCACCCGCGGCGACGAAGTGCTGGACCGCTCGCTGGCCGCGATCGGCGGCAAGGGCCTGTTCCTGAAGGAACTGGAGCTGGCGATGCTGCGCGGCGAGGCGGACTGTGCGGTGCACTCGCTCAAGGACGTGCCGATGGAGCTGGACGCGCCGTTCGCGCTGCCGGCGATGCTGACCCGCCACGATCCAGCCGATGGCTTCATCTCCAACCTGTACGCCTCGGTGGACGCGCTGCCGCTCGGCGCGCGCGTGGGCACCTCGTCGCTGCGTCGCCAGGCCCAGCTGCGCGCGCTGCGCCCGGACCTGGAACTGCTGGACCTGCGCGGCAACGTCAACACGCGCCTTGCCAAGCTGGACAACGGCGGCTACGACGCGATCGTGCTGGCCGTGGCCGGGCTGGAGCGGCTCGGCCTGGGCAATCGCATCGTGGCCCGGCTCACCGCACCGGCGTGGCTGCCCGCACCGGCGCAGGGTGCGGTGACGGTGGAATGCAACGGCGAGGACGCCCAGGTGATGGCGCTGTTCGCCGCGCTGGACGATGCGCGTACCCGCGCCTGCGTGGAAGCCGAGCGTGCGATGAACCGCGCGCTGCATGGCAGCTGCCATGTGCCGGTGGCCGGCTTTGCCCAATGGGAAGGCGAAGATCTTTTCCTGCAGGGCCTGGTCGGCGGCGTGGCCGATGGGCGCACCGTGCGTGCCGAGGCGCGTGGCCCGGGCAGCGATCCGGAGGGATTGGGGCAGTTGGTGGCGCGTGGGCTGCTGGACGGTGGCGCGGGTGAACTGCTCGCGGTGTGAGGGGCGCGCTCAGCCGACCAACGGTCGGCTCTACGAGGTGTCGGCAGCCGACCAACGGTCGGGTTTACGGGGTGTCGGTAGCCGACCAACGGTCGGCTCTACGGGGTGTCGGTAGCCGACCAACGGTCGGCTCTACGT
>NZ_JBFULB010000107.1:0-11959 GCF_056400545.1 Stenotrophomonas sp. P5_A8
AACCGCAACGTCAACGGCAGCCGACCAACGGTCGGCTCYACGRGGGTGCGGCGCCAGCCGTATCGCCGGGCCAGCCCGATTTCCAGCAGGACCAGCGCCATGACGATCAAGAGCGGCAGCAGCAGGCCAAGGTAGATACCGGGCATCAGGCTGGTGAGCTGCGCCTTGAGCAGGCGGATCGCGCCTTGGGTGTGCAGCAGTTCGTTCATGCGCATGCCGAGCGCTTCGCGGAAGACTTTTTTGTCCACGCCGCTGTAGCCGGCCGCTTCACTGGAGAGGCTGTCTTCCACCCACTGCGACATCAACGCGCTGCGCACATGGCCGACACCGCGGCGGGTCCAGCGCTGGATCGTGCCCTCGCCCTGCAGGTAGCCGGCGCCGGGGAGCGGGTGGTCGGCGAGGTACTCGTCCACAACCTGGCGGGTTACCTCGTGCACGGTGCCATCGCTGCGCATGAGCGTGGCCAACGCGGGATCGTCGAGGGACTGTTCGAAATCGACCAGCCAGCTGGCGACCAGCGTCTGCAGGTGCGGCTGGAAGTGGTCGATCTGCTTGTACAGCGCGCGCTGCGCGCCCGCGGTAAAGCCCAGTTGCAGGCCGGTGAAACCGAACAGCAGTGGCAGCACCACCACGTAGGTGGCCACGGTCCAGTGGTGCCAGCGGTGACGGCGCGCCAGCCAGCCGCGGCGGTACATGGCCAGCCAGGTGGCGATGCCGAGCAGCAGACCGATGAGCGCACCGAGCACGGTGCCGCCGATCAGGTCGAACAGGCTGAGGCCGGTCCAGAATTCCATCATCCAATACTGTGCGTCTTGCACGGGGTGCTCCTTTGCGCGGGGGCGCGCGAAGCGAGGAAGTGTACGAGATGCAGATACGCGAGGTAGAGCCACGCCGTGCGTGGCTGACGCGAGGCAGACGGTGTGCATCCGGTAGAGCCACGCCATGCGTGGCTGGCGCGAGGCAGACGGTGTGCATCCGGTAGAGCCACGCCATGCGTGGCTGACGTGAGGCAAACGGTGTGCACCCGGTAGAGCCACGCCATGCGTGGCTGGCGCGAGGCAAACGGTGTGCCCCCGGTAGAGCCACGCCATGCGTGGCTGCCGTGAGGCGGACGGTGCGCGCGGAGAGCAGCCACGCATGGCGTGGCTCTACCGGGCGGGTATGGTCATCGAACACGGGGTTGGGGCCCGGGTCGTCGAGTACGGGGCCGGGCGGGGCGGCCAGGGCACGCGCATGACGCCGACACCGGCGCCGGCGACGCGTTGGACCCGTCGCGCACAAACAAAAAGCCCGCCTTTCGGCGGGCTTTCTGCTGTTTCTACATCAACGACCGATTACGCAGCCGGCTTTTCGCCGGTGGCTTCGGTGGTGATGCGGATGTTCACTTCGTCGCTGACGTTCGGGGCATACGCGCCGACGCCGAAATCGCTGCGCTTGATGGTGGTGGTGGCATCGAAGCCGGCGGCCGGGACCTTGGCCATCGGGTGCTCGCCGCCGCCGTTGATGGTGACATCCAGGGTCACCGGCTTGGTGACGTCCTTGATGGTCAGATCGCCCGTGACGGTGAGCTTGTTGGTGCCGTTGGCTTCAACCTTGGTGCTCTTGAAGGTGGCGGCCGGGAACTTGGCGGCGTCGAAGAAATCGGCGCTCTTGAGGTGCTCGTCGAACTTGGCAGTGAAGCTGTTGAGGCCGCTCAGCGGCAGCTTCACTTCCACGGTGGACTTGGTCACGTCGGCCGCGTCGTACACCAGGGTGCCTTCGGCTGCGCCGAAGTGGGCGGTCGGGTGCGAGAAGCCGAAGTGGCTCCACTGGACCAGCACGTCGGTGTGCGACGGGTCGAGCTTGTAGGTGCCCGAGGCGATCTGGATGGCGGCAGCGGCCGGGGCAGCCGCGGCGGCATCGGCAGCCGGGGTGGTGGTGGTGGCAGCGGCCGGGGCAGTAGCGGCATCGGCGGCCGGGGCGGCGGCGTCGTCGGCCGGCTTGGAGCAGGCGGCGATGGCCAGGGTCAGGGCCAGCGGCAACAGCAGTTTGCGGGTCATGGTCATGTCAGGTCTCTCTCGAAAGCGAAGGGAAAAGAAGAAGGTGAGGCAAACAGCCCGTCCGCGCGGACGGGCCAGGGTCCGGCGGGAACGCTTATTCGATGCGGGCCGCTTCGTCGAAGCTCAGGCGAGGCAGCCGCGGGAACAGGCCCGAAGGGTCACCGTACCCCAGATTGACGAGGAAATTCGACTTGATCGCGGTGCCCTTGAAGAAGGCTTCGTCGACCTTGGCATTGTCGAAGCCGGACATCGGGCCGGCATCCAGGCCCAGCGCGCGGGCGGCCAGGATCAGGTAGGCGCCCTGCAGGCTGCCGTTGCGGAACGCCGACTCGGTGCGACCTTCGCGCGGGCCGTCGAACCAGGACTTGGCGTCGGCATGCGGGAACAGGTAGGGCAGCTTTTCGTGGAAGTCTTCGTCGAAGGCGACGATCACCGTAACCGGGGCGGCCAGGGTCTTGTCATGGTTGCCTTCGGACAGCGCCGGGCCCAGCTTGGCCTTGGCATCGGGGGAGGTCACGAACACGAAGCGCGCCGGGCTGCCATTGGCGGCGGTGGGGCCCCACTTCAGCAGCTCGTACAGCGCCTTGAGCTGGCTTTCTTCCACCGGCTTGTCGAGGAAGGCGTTCTGGGTGCGGGCGGTACGGAACAACTGGTCGAGCGCAGCATCGTTGAGTACGTTGGACATGAAGCCTCCTGTTGAAAGGGGAACCGTGGCGGCATCGCCACCGGTGACGGGCAACGGCGCGATCGGCGAAGGCTGGCAGTGTAGAGTGTCGCGACAGTTGCAACACCCAGCCTGACTGAAACGAATTAATGCCATACGTGAAACGATGGAGTCCGCCCTGGACGATCACTGACGGCCGTGCCGGCAATGTGCGGCAGGCCGTGGCGCTGGCGTCTGCGTTGAAACTGGGGGCGCATCACCCGCTGGTCCTGGCCCCGCGCGCGCCGTGGCGCTGGCTGGCGCCGCGCGCCTTGCCGGGCGCCGCACACGGCTATGGCGATGCCTTTGCGGCACTGGCCGCCGCCCCGCCGGAGCTGGCCATCGGCTGTGGCCGCCAGGCGGCCGGGGCGCTGCGCGAGCTGCGCCGACGCGGCAGCAAGGTGGTGCAGATCCTGGACCCGCGCATCGGCGCGCGCCATTGGGACCTGCTGGTGGTGCCCGAGCACGACACCCTGCGCGGCGAGAACGTGCTGACCCTGCTGGGCAGCCTCAACCCGGTCAACGACGACTGGCTGGCCTGCGGGCGTGCCGCATTTGCCGCGTTCGGTGCCCTGCCCGGCCCGCGCACCGCGCTGCTGGTGGGCGGCCCTACCCCGCACGCGCCGTGGCACGAGCCGGACATGGTGCAGGTCTTCCAGCAGGTGGCCGCGCAACTGCGTGCCGAAAGCGGCAGCCTGCTGGCGACCACCTCGCGGCGCACGCCACCGGCGTTGGTGGGCGCGCTGCGCAGTGCATTCGCCGATCTGCCGCACGTGATCTGGGGCGATGGCGGCGACGGCGTCAACCCGTACGCCGGGTTGCTCGGCTGGGCCAACCGGGTGGTGGTGTCGCCCGATTCGGTGAACCTGCTGTCGGAGGCCTGCGCTACGCGGATGCCCGTGRCAGTGGCCTTGGCCGCGCAGGCGCAGGGTCGGCTGGCGCAGTTCCAGCAGGCCCTGCGCGAACGCGGGCGACTGCAGCCGCGTTGGCTGGAGTGGCAGACCGCAGGGCGGATCGAGCCGCTGCGCGACACTGCGCGCGTGGCCGAACAGGTGCGCGTGCGCTTGGGCATTGCCGGATGACGGCGGCAGGGGACGCGCTTTCCACCACGCCAGGATGACGGTAGATTCGGCGGCCCTCAAGGAATGGAGAACACCGATGCGCATCTGGATGTTGTCGGCATCGGCCCTGCTGCTGACCGCCTGTTCGAGCATGGACACCGTGCACGACCCGCTGTCGTGGCATTGCCAGCAGCAGGTGGATGCCGCGCGCGAACAGCCCGCACTGCGCGACCGCAAAGGCGATCGCCGGCCACTGCCGATTGTCCCGATCAGCGACGACTGTGAACGGGAAATGCGACGCGGCGAGCCGGCACGCTGATCGCGGCGCTATGATGCGCCGGCGGCACGGTGCCGCTGGAGAACACACGCCATGGATGATGCCCCTCGCCCGCTGATCAAACGCCTGCGCCGCTTCGTGCTGTGCGGTGTATTGCTGGGTGCGGTGGCGAGCGCGCAGGCCGAGCCGCAGTGCGTGGAGCGCTATCCGACACCGGCCGCCCTGGCCTCGATGTTCGACGTGGCGCTGGCCACCACCGAGACGCTGGATGCGCTGGGGGATGTGGACGTCGTGCTGATCGCGCGTGGCGGCCAGGACCTGAGCAAGTACGGCCTGCGCCACAGCCATGTGGCCTTCCTGCTGCGCGAAGAGGATGGCCAGTGGCGCGCGGTGCACCTGCTCAATCCGTGCAAGACCGATGCATCCCATCTGTTCCGCGAGGGCGTGGGCACCTTCATCGGTGAAACGTCCGCGCATACCGATCTGCGCATYGGCGTGCCGGCGCCTGCGCTGCGCGCTGCACTCAAGACAATGCTGACCAAGCCGGCGATCCAGGCGCGCGCCCTGCACGAGGCGCGCTACAGCGTGGTGGCTTACCCCTTCAGCACCGACTACCAGAACTCCAACCAGTGGGTGCTCGAAGTGCTGGCCGCGGCCATGGCCCAACTCGAAGACAACACCTTGATCGTCAACCGCACCCAGGTGCAGGCGTGGCTGAAGGACCACCAGTACCGGCCCAGCACGCTGCACATCGGCGTGGGCAAGCGCCTGGGCGCGCGGTTCTTCGTGCCCAATGCCGCCGTTACCGACCACCCGGCCAGCGAGCGCATCTCCGGCAACTATTCGGTGGTGACGGTGGAGTCGGTGTTCGACTTCGTGCAGCAGCAGAAGGGCCTGCAGATGGAGTTGCCGATTGCGCACGTGCCCGTGGACGGCATTGCCGCGCCCAAGCCGTGAGACCGCTGCACCGGAGACGGTGCAGGCATACTGCCCCCCATTTCGACGTACGCAGGAGTTGCCCATGACACGGATTTCCCGACTGGCCGTTTCACCCTTGCTGGCTGTTGCGCTGTGCGCCGCCAGCCTGCCCGCCTCGGCAGAGGAACTGAGCCAGCAGCACCCGGTGGCCAGCAGCGTCATCGTCACCTCGGTGATGAGCGTGGTGGTGGTGACCGCGCCGATCTGGCTGGTTTCGGCCGGCTTGAGCAAGGCCAGTGACGGTTCGGCCCGACGCAGCCGCGCGCGTGCCGAGGCGAAAAAAGCCGGGCCGCTGCCGCCGCTGACCGTGGAGAAGGTGGAACGCACCGCCGAAGGGGGCGTGCAACTGGCACTGCAGAATCCGCAGGCGCCGGACGATCTGGCGGTGCTGGCCTGGCCGGCGCGCGCCGATAACCCGGTAGACGCGGTGAAGGTGGGCGACGTGCTGGCCTTTACGCCCTCCCAGGGTGGCGCCGGCTGGACCGTGGCCACGACCGATGGCGCGGCGCTGGCGTTCCTGCCCACCGATGCGACCGTGGCCCAGAACAGCGAACCGAGCGCGCAGTGGTAGGCGGTGTCCGGCAATCGGGTTGCAGGGCGAAAGGCGCGGCTGCATGAAACGTATTGGACCCGTTGCGCGCGCGTCGCTGCTGGCGCTGGCGTTGATGGCCACCGCCCTGCCCGCCACGGCACAGAACCTGAGCCACGCCTCGCCGGTGACCAGCAGTGTGCTGACCACTTCGGTGGTCAGCCTGGCGGTGATTACCGCGCCGGTGTGGCTGAGTGCGCTGGGGGTGAGCGAGCTGCATGACGCCTCCATGCCGCACAACCGCATGGCCCGGGCCGAAGCGAAGAAGGCCGGCCCGCTGCCGCCGCTGACCGTGGCGCGCGTGGCGCACCAGGCCGACGGCAGCTACCGGGTGGACCTGAAGAACCCGCAGGCGCCGGAGGAACTGGCGGTGGTGGAATGGCCGGCACGCGCCGACAACCCGGCCGCAGGCGTGAAGACCGGCGACGTGCTGGAATTCATCCCGACCCCGGCCGGTGCCGGCTGGACGGTGGCCAACGCCCATGGCACGGCACTGGCGTTCCTGCCGACCACCGGCGCGGCGGCCTCCAGCATGAGCGAACGCTTCTAGATGAACCGGCCTGGGCTGGCCCCGGCCCGCCCAAGCCCGGATAATCCGCCGCTTCCCTGACCTCCCTGGTGCGCCGTGTCTGAGCGTCCTGCCATTGCCTTTGCCCCGTTGACCGCGCCGTCGCTGCTGCTGGCGGTGCTGGCCATGGGCGTGGTGGTGCTGGGCAGCAACGTGCTGGTGCAGTACCCGATCAACGATTGGCTGACCTGGGGCGCCTTCAGCTATCCGGTGGCGTTCCTGGTGAGCAACCTGATCAACCGCCGCTTCGGGCCGCAGGCCGCGCGCAAGGTGGCCTGGGCCGGTTTCGCGTTGGCGGTGCTGCTGTCGATCTGGATCGCCACGCCGCGCATTGCGGTGGCCTCGTGCCTGGCCTTCATCGCCGCTCAGCTGCTGGACATCACCGTGTTCGACCGGCTGCGCCGCGGGCACTGGTGGCGTGCGCCGATGGTGGCCACGACCTGCAGCGCGACGCTGGATACGACGATCTTCTGGAGCATCGCGTTTGCCGGCTCCAGCCTGCCGTGGGTGAGCTGGGCCGCGGGCGATCTGGCGGTGAAGCTGGCCATCGGGGTGTTCCTGCTGGCCCCGTTCCGCGCGTTGCTGTGGAAGATGGCGCCGCGTACGGCGTAGCGCCACCCGATGGGTGGCTTCGCGGTGCCGATAGGCCACTCCGCCGCACGGGTGCCTTCGCGGTGCCGATAGGCCACTCCGCCGCACGGGTGCCTTCGAGGTGCCGATAGGCCACGCCGCCGCACGGGTGCCTTCGAGGTGCCTCGAGGTAGAGCCACCCCATGGGTGGCTTCGCGGTGCGGGGCGAAAAGCAGCCACCCATGGGGTGGCTCTACCCGGCTTGGTGCGTGYAGCCACCCATGGGGTGGCTCTACCCTGCGGATGCGGCCTGGAACGGCAGGCCGGCCGCGTCGCAGGCGGCGCTGATCACCGCGCGCGCTTCTTCCAGTGCCGGGGTTGGCGCGGCCAGGCGCGGGCGGCGGTCGAGGGTGCAGGCCAGGCCGACGTCCAGCAACGCGGCGTGCGCGTCGTGCAGGCCGCTGCGGGTGCCGTCGGGTAGCCAGGCGATGTCGGCCAGGGCGTCGATCAGGCTGGGGGTGTCGCGCGGTTGCACCGTATGCGGGTGCGTGCCGGCACGGTCGAGCACGCCGGTCTGCAGCAGGAATTCGAGGTCGACGATGCCGCCTGCGCCCTGCTTGAGGTCCAGCCGTGCGGCATCGCTGCGGTCCAGTTCGGTGCGCATGCGTGCGCGCATCTTGAGCACGTCGGCGTAGAGCACGGCGTTGTCGCGCGGGCGGGCCAGCGTGTCGACGCGGACGCGTTCGAAATCGGCCAGCAGCGAGGCGTCACCGGCGATGCCGCGCGCGCGCACCAGCGCCTGGTGTTCCCAGGTCCAGGCGCGCTCGCGCTGGTAGTCGGTATAGCTGGCCAGCGAGGACACCAACGCGCCCTTGCCGCCATCGGGGCGCAGGCGCACGTCGATGTCGTACAGGCGGCCGGCGGCGGTGACCGCGCCGAGCAGGGCCATCACCTTCTGCGCCAGGCGCGCGTACCAGCGGCCGGGATCCAGCGGGCGCGCGCCGTCGCTGCTGTCCTGGTCGGCCGGGTGGTCGTACAGGAACACCAGATCCAGGTCCGAACCGAAGCCCAGCTCCAGCCCGCCGAGGCTGCCGTAGCCGATGATCGCAAAGCGCCCGCCGGGGATGACGCCGTGCGCGCGCTGCAGGTCCGCCTGCACCAGGGCCAATGCGGTGACCACCACGGCCTGCGCCAGTTCGGCCAGCTGACGGGTGGTATCCACCGCGCGCTGGCGGCCATCCAGCGTGGCCAGGGCCATGCGGAAGCTGAGTGCCAGGCGGGTTTCGTTGAGCATGCGCAGCGCCGCTTCGGGGTCGTCGATGGCCAAGGCGGCATCGCACTCGGCCTGCATGCCGGTGGCATCGGGCATCGGCCCGGACACGCGCACGTCGAGCAGTTCGTCGAGCAGCAAGGGATACGCGGCCAGTCGCTCGGCCAGCAGCGCGCTGCGCGCGAGCACGTCGACCAGGCGGGCCAGCGCGCTGGGTTGTTCGTCCAGCAGCGCCAGATAGCTGGTGCGGCGCAGGACCGCCTGCAGCAGGCCGAGCACGCGCTTGAGTGCGGCATCGGGATGCGGTGAGCGGGTGGCGGCGTGCAGCAGTGCTGGCAGCACGCGATCGAGCCGCGCGCGCGCGCTGTCCGACAGCGACTTCACCCCGAGTGACTGGGCGAAATCGCGCAGCGACTGGTCGGCACTGTGCGGGTCGTGGAAGCCGGCGTCGGCCAGCACCTCGGCACTGCCGTTGTCGGGCAGGCCGCGCCAATAGTTGGCCAGCGCATCCGGGGCGGCCTGGCCCTTGCGCGGGGCCAGCAACGCGGCGAACTCGGTGCTGACGCGATGGCGCTGCACATCGAGCGCGGCGAGCAGCGCATCCCAGTCGGCATACCCCAACCCGGTGGCGATGCGCAGGCGGTCGATCGGGTCGGTGGGCAGGGCGTGGGTCTGCGCGTCGCGCAGCATCTGCAGGCGGTTTTCCAGCCGCCGCAGGTGGGCATAGGCGTGGAGCAGGTCGTCACCATCCTGCGCGGCCATCTGCCCGCAGGCCACCAGCGCCGGCAGTGCATGCAGCAGGCGACGCTCGCGCAGGCTGGCTTCGCGGCCGCCGCGGATGAGCTGCAGGGCCTGCGACAGGAATTCGATCTCGCGGATACCGCCGGGGCCGCGCTTGATGTCATCGAACATGTCGCGGCGCGAGACCTCGGCGGTGATCGCCGCTTTCATCTCGCGCAGGCCATCAAGTGCGGTGAAGTCGAGGTAGCGGCGGTACACGAACGGGCGCAGGGTCTGCAGCCACACTTCACCGGCGGCGATGTCGCCGGCCACCGCGCGCGCCTTGAGCCAGGCGTAGCGCTCCCAATCGCGGCCTTCGCGCTGGAAATACTGGTCCATGCCGGCGAACGACAGCGCCACCCGGCCGGCATTGCCGAACGGGCGCAGGCGCAGGTCGACGCGGTGGCTGAAGCCGTCCACGGTGGTTTCATCCAGCAGCTTGGCCAGGCGCTGGCCGAGCCGGGCGAAATATTCCTCGGCGGCGAGCGGGCGGGCGCCGTCGGACTCGCCGCCCTGCGGGTAGGCGTAGACCAGGTCGACGTCGGAGCTGAAGTTGAGTTCGCCACCACCGAGCTTGCCCAGCCCGAACACCACCAGCTGCTGCGCGCTGCCATCGCCGGCGCGGACCACACCGTGACGACCGGCGAATTCCTGTTCGAGCGCGGCCAGGCCGATGCCCAGGCAGTCTTCGGCCAGGGCGGTGGCGCCGGCCAGCGTGGCCGGCACGTCGTCCAATCTGGCCAGATCGCGCCAGATCAGCCGGGTGGAGGCGGCGGTGCGATAGCGACGCAGGCGCTGCTGCCACTCGCTGGGTTGCTGCGGATCCAGCGTGGGCAGTGGCAGCGGCGGGCAGCCCGGCAGGGTCAGCTGCGACAGCAGTGCCGGCTGGCGGCACAGGGTGTCGATGGCGAAATCGCTGGTGATGGCCAGCAGACGCACCTGATCGAGCACGTCTGCCGAAGGAGGCCAATGGCCGCCCTCGTTGAGCGACAGGGCCAGGCGCGCCAGGGCGCGGTCAACCAGAGGGACGAGGGTGGCGGGGACGGCGTCGGCGGGAATCGGCATGCGGGGATTATGCAGGGCATGCATGGCGCACCGGGCGATAAAGCAGGTTCACCGGTTGGGCGTTCATGCCCGCGCGCGTCGACGCATCAGACCGGGCGGCGCTCCGATTCTCCGGAGGCGAGACATAAAAAAGCCCGCTTGCAGCGAACTGCCAGCGGGCTCTGCTCCCTCCCCCACGTCGGGATGCAGGTCGATCTTCTAGGGTCGGCGAAGAAGTTGCACGCTGCACTGCAAAACAATACTTGCGGGTACAGAAGTCCTTGCAAAACTGAACAGGGACCTGCAATAGCGCGATTGCCATCCCACCTTGGTCGCACCCCCGGCGCTGTGTGGATCGCCGATAATGCAGATCCCCCCAAAAACGTTGTCGTCATGTCTGTCGATCGCATTGCCGACGCGCGTCTGCGTGACCGCGTTGTATCCGCCGAAGCCGCCGCCGCGCTGATTCAGCCCGGTGAAACCGTCGCCATGAGCGGATTCACCGGCTCCGGTTACCCCAAGGCGGTGCCGGTCGCGCTGGCCCAGCGCATCGAGACCGTGCACGCCCAGGGCCTGCCTTTCCAGATCAGCCTGATGACCGGGGCCTCGACCGCGCCGGAGCTGGATGGCGCGCTGGCCAAGGCCGACGGCATCGCCATGCGCATGCCTTTCCAGAGCGACCCGGATGCGCGCAACCGCATCAACGAGGGCAAGCTGGATTACATCGACATCCACCTCAGCCATGTGGCCCAGCACGTGTGGTTCGGGTTCTATGGCGAGATCGATACGGCGGTGGTGGAGGTGTCGGCGATCCGCGAGGACGGCTCACTGGTACCGTCCACGTCGGTGGGCAACAACAAGACCTGGCTGGACCTGGCCAAGAAGGTGATCATCGAGGTCAACGCGTGGCAGCCGGCCGGCGTGGATGGCATGCATGACATCTACTACGGCACCGCGCTGCCGCCGCACCGCAAGCCGATCCCGCTGGTGCACGCCAACGACCGCATCGGCGAAACCTCGCTGCGCTGCGACCCGGACAAGATCGTGGCGGTGGTGCGCACCAACGGCCCGGACCGCAACAGCCCGTTCAGTCCGATCGATGCGACCAGCGAGCAGATTGCCCAATACCTGATCGACTTCCTCAAGCACGAAGTCGCCAAGGGCCGACTGCCGGCCAACCTGCTGCCGCTGCAGAGCGGCGTGGGCAACATTCCCAATGCGGTGCTGGCGGGATTGGCCAGGAGCGGCTTCCGCGACCTGGCTGCGTTCACCGAGGTGATCCAGGACGGCATGCTCGACCTGCTGCGTGATGGCGTGCTGAGCTATGCCTCGTGCACCGGTTTCGCGTTGAGCCCGCCGGCCAACGAGGCGTTCAAGGCGAACATCGATTTCTACCGCGAGCGCATCATCATGCGCACGCAGGAAATTTCTAACCATCCCGAACTGGTGCGCCGCCTGGGCTGCATCGGCATGAACGGGATGATCGAGGCGGATCTGTACGGCAACGTCAATTCCACCCACGTGATGGGCAGCCGGATCATGAACGGCATCGGCGGCTCGGGCGACTTCGCGCGCAACGGGTTCCTGTCGGCATTCCTGAGCCCGTCGACGGCCAAGAACGGCAGCATCTCGGCGATCGTGCCGATGGTGAGCCACGTGGACCACACCGAGCACGATGTGTCGGTGATCGTGACCGAGCAGGGCCTGGCCGATCTGCGCGGGTTGACGCCGCGCAAGCGCGCGCGGGTAGTGATCGACAATTGTGCGCACCCGGATTTTCGCGACCAGCTCAACGATTATTTCGACCGCGCCAGCCGTGACAGTTATGGCAAGCACACCCCGCACCTGCTGCCGGAGGCGCTGTCCTGGCATCAGCGGTGGTTGGACACCGGGACGATGAAGGCGTGAAGCAGGAAGGCCGGGCAGATGCCCGGCCTTTTTCAAGGCGCTTCGCCCATATGCGGGGCAAGCAGAAACGTGCCATGACGCTTTTCAGGCCGTTGGTGGGTCGGGCGTTGGGCCCCGATGCCCTTTCCGGCGAATGTCCTCCGGCGTCGGCCTGCGGCCGCCMCCTCCCCCT
>NZ_JBFULB010000108.1:0-22263 GCF_056400545.1 Stenotrophomonas sp. P5_A8
CCCAAGCGCCTGCGCTTCAAGGCGCTGAAATAAGAGAAGAAATTCGGCCGCGCACTGCGCGGCCGTTTGCATTCCGGTAGGTCACGACCGTTGGTCGTGACGCCTTATCGTCACGAGGTTCCCCCATGTCCCTCCCCGAGCGCCTGTTCCAGCTGCAGCAGCACGGCACCACCGTGCGCACCGAACTGCTGGCCGGCCTGACCACCTTCCTGACGATGTCCTACATCGTCTTCGTCAACCCGGACATCCTGGCCACCACCGGCATGGATCCCGGTGCGGTGTTCGTCGCCACCTGCCTGGCCGCCGCGCTGGGCTCGCTGGTGATGGCGTTTGCCGCCAATTTCCCGGTCGGCATGGCCCCGGGCATGGGCTTGAATGCGTTCTTCGCCTTCACCGTGGTCGGTGCCGCCGGGCTGCCGTGGCAGCAGGCGTTGGCGGCGGTCTTCATTTCCGGACTGGTGTTCCTGCTGCTGTCGCTGACCGGCGTGCGCGCGTGGTTGGTGGCGGGCATTCCCGCCTCGCTGCGCGCGGCGATCGTGGCCGGTATCGGCCTGTTCCTGGCGATCATCGCGCTGCAGAAGTCCGGCGTGATCATCGCCAACACCGACACCCTGGTGGCACTCGGCCCGCTCAATACGGCAACCCCGCTGCTGGCGCTGGCCGGCTTCCTGCTGATCGCGATCCTGGAAGCACGCAAGGTGCGCGGTGCGATCCTGATCGGCATCCTGGCGGTGACCGGCGCGGCCTGGCTGCTCGGTGACGTGCAGTTCCACGGGATGATCTCGCTGCCGCCGAGCCTGGCCCCGACCTTCCTGCAACTGGACCTGCCCGGCCTGCTGCATCACGACGGCGGCGCGCCCATCGCGGTGCTGCTGCAGGTGGTGCTGGTGTTCGTGCTGGTGGAAGTGTTCGATGCCACCGGCACGCTGTATGGCGTGGTGGGACGTGCGGGCCTGCTCAAGCTGCCGGGCGCGCAGAAGCGTTTCGGCCGCGCATTGCTGGCCGACAGCACCGCGATCGTGGCCGGCTCGCTGCTCGGCACCAGCAGCACCACCGCCTTTGCCGAAAGCGCCTCGGGCGTGCAGGCCGGTGGCCGCACCGGGCTGACCGCACTGGTGGTGGCCGCGCTCTTCCTGGCCGCGTTGCTGTTCTCGCCACTGGCGGCGATGGTGCCCGGTTACGCGACGGCCCCAGCCCTGTTGTTCGTGGCCGGGCTGATGCTGCGCGAGCTGGTCGACGTGGAATGGAACGACCTGACCGAATCGGTGCCGGCCGCCCTGTGTGCGCTGGCGATGCCGTTCACCTACTCCATCGCCAACGGCCTGGCCTTCGGCTTCATCGCCTATGCGGTGCTCAAGGCCGGCACCGGTCGCTGGCGCGAGGTGCATCCGGCGGTGTGGCTGGTAGCCGGGTTGTTCGTGCTGCGTTACGCACTGGAATGACTGCGGCGCCGCCGCGGCGCGCGGCGGTTCACCCCTCCGCAACGTGGCTCTGGGATGATGGGGCATGACCGATGCCCGCCTGCCTGCCGATCCGTGCTCGCCGTTGCGCCGCCGCCTGCTGCGTGCCGCACTGCTGGCCCCGGCGGTCGGCATGCTGGCCACCCTGCCCGGCTGTTCGATGCCCGCGCAGGTGGATGGCACCTTCCTGCAGCCCTGGCGCAGCCACCTGGACTGGACGATGGCCGACTGGCAGCGTTCGGTGCAGCTGGCAAAGCGGCTGGGCTGCAGACAGCTGGTGCTGCAATGGACCGGCATCCATGGCGCGCCCGAGGGCGATTGGCAGCTGCCAGATGCGAGCCTGCGGATGCTGTTCACCGCTGCGGGTGAAGCGGGCATCACCGTGCGGGTCGGGCTGCCGTTCGAGCAGTCGTGGTGGAAGGCGATCGGCGGCGATGACGCCACCCTGCAGGCGTTCTTCGCCCAGACCCTGACGCGCGCGCAGCAGTGGCTGGCACAGGCACCGTGGGCGCGTCTGCAGGCCTTCGGCGGCTGGTACCTGCCGTATGAAATCGAGCAATACCACTGGGCCGATCCAGCGCGCGTGCAATGGCTGGGGCAGTGGCTGCACGGACTGCAGCAGGCCGCGCACGCACAGGGTGGCGACTGCGCGGTGTCGACCTATTTCAGCCGGCTGCAGACCAGCGGACGGCTGGAAACGGTCTGGGCCAGCCTGCTCGACCAGGTGCCATTGCGGCCGATGGTGCAGGACGGGGTCGGGGTGGCCGGTGCGGGCAATGTGCAGGAACTGCGGCCGCTGCTGGCGATGCTGAAACAGCGCGGCGTGGCCTTCGATGCGATCGTGGAGCTGTTCCGCGAACTGCCCGGCGAGAACACCGACGGCACCCAGTTCAAGGGCGAAACCGCCGATGCCGCGCGCATCGAACGGCAACTGGCCTGGGCCCGCGACAGCGGTGCCGAACATGTGCTGGTGTACGCGCTGGACCCGTGGCTGTCGCAGGACACGCCGCAGGCCAAGGCATTGCGCCGGCACTGGGGTCTGTAGGGCGTCCCCCGGTACCGACCAACAGTGGGTACCGGCAGGTTCGTGCCGTACGCGCGTTACAGCGTCCGGCCGATGATCTCGCGCAGGATCTCGCTGCTGCCACCGAAAATGCGCAGCGCGCGCGCGTCGGTCCAGGCGCGACCGATGCCGTACTCGCTGCTGTAGCCGTAGCCGCCATGCAGCTGCAACAGGTCATCGAGCACCGTACCCTGCAGTTCGGTGGCGTTGAGCTTGGCCATCGCCGCCATCGTGGCATCCAGCCGCCCCTGCATCTGCTCGCCCAGGCACTGGTCGAGGAAACTGCGCAGCATCGCCAGTTTGGCGGCCGCATCGGCGAGGACGAAGCGGGTGTTCTGGTGGTCGATCAGGAAGCGCCCGAACGCCTTGCGCTGGCGCACGTAGGCCACCGTCTCGGCCAGCATGCCTTCGGCCGAGGCCGCCGCACGCAGCGCGATGGCCAGCCGCTCGGCCGCCAGTTGTTCACCCAGATAATCGAAGCCGCGCTGCGCTTCACCCAGCAGGTGCGACGCGGGCACCACCACGTTGTCGAAGAACAGCTCGCTGGTGTCCTGCGCGTGCTGTCCGATCTTGGGCATCGGCGCGCCACGGGTGACGCCGGGCCAGGAAGTATCCACGCAGAACAGCGTCAACCCGCGCGCACCCAGCTCCGGCGCGACGGTCGCCACCACCACCACCACATCGGCATTGCTGCCGTTGGTGATCCAGGTCTTCTGGCCGTTCAACAGGTAATGATCGCCCTGGTGCTCGGCGCGGGTACGGATCGCCTTGAGGTCGCTGCCGGCGCCGGGTTCGGTCATGGCGATGGCACCGATCGCCTCGCCACGCGCCATCGCCGGCAACCATGCATCACGCAGTGCGTCGCTGCCGTACTGCATCAGGTACGGCGCCACCATGTCCGAATGGATCGAAAAACCGATGCCCAGGTAATTGGCGCGCGCCAGTTCTTCGGTCACGCACGCGGCATGCCCGTAGTCGCCGCCCAGGCCGTAGGGCTCGGGCAGCTGGCAGTTGAGCAGGCCGGCCTCGCCCGCGGCGCGCCACAGCGACCGCGGGGTGATGCCATCGCGCTCCCACTGTGCGTAATGCGGCGCGATGTCGCTGTCGATGAAGCGACGCACCTGCGCGCGGAACAGGGCGTGGTCGTCGCGGAAAACGGAACGCTCGGACATGGGATCAGCGGCCCACCGCATCGGTGCCGCTCAGCTGGCCCTGCAGCACCGGGGCAGCGGCCGTGCCGGTCAGGAACAGGCTGTAGTGATCGCCAGGCTGCAGCGCCGGCAGCGCCAGCGGTGCGCTGTCCTTGCTGCCGCAGCCAGCGACCAGGCGCGCCTTGACCGGGTTGATGCCGCGCGCGCTGCTGCTGCCGGCCGCGACGGCGGGGAACACCACCGCGCCCTTGTCGGCCATGGCCAGGCGGCCCTGCGTGCAGCCGCTGGCGAGGTTGTAGAACCGGATCTCGGCCTTGAGCGCGTCGCTGGTGCCGCCGCCATCGGCCAATACCGCCAGCGGTTTGGTCGGCGTGGACGCATCCAGCACCAGCGTAGTGAAGCTGCCGGCGGCGACCTGGGCCTGGCTGCGGGCCTTGCCGGCCACGCGCAGGTTGAACGGCTTGCCGCCTTCGACGATGGCGTAGCGGGTGGCGCGGGTGGCGGGGCCGATGCTCTGCTCGGCACCGTTGCCGACGGCGACCTTGAGCGCGGCGCTGCCCGGGTTGAGCACGCGGACGAAGGCCGAACCGGCCGGCGGCCGCGGCGCATACAGCTGCGCGAGACGGCCTTCCTGGCCCCCCTGCTGCGCGTGGGCGGCCAGCGGGGAAAGCGCGAACAAGGCGGCGGCGAGCGGGATCAGGGGGAGCTTCATGGTCTGGGTTCCTGGCTGCGGAGCGTGCGCGCCAAGGCATAGCGCTGCTCCAGTTGTCTGCGGTCGACCTTGTTGCTGTTGCCGGTGGGCAACGCATCCACGGCGATCAGTTCGGAGGGAATCATGTAGGGCGGAACGCGGCGGCCGAGCTGTTCCTTCCAGTCCTGCAGCGCGGCCGGCAGCGGCTGCACCAGGCCGTCGCCGGGCTGGGCCAGTTCGACGAAGCCGATCATCCGCACCAGGCTGCCGTCGGGGCGGCGCAGCACCACCGCCGCACCCGCCACCACGCCGTCCAGTGTCGACAGGCAGGCGTCCACTTCGGCCAGCTCGATGCGGTAGCCGTTGAGCTTGATCTGGTCGTCCTTGCGGCCGCGGAAATACACCCGGCCCTGTTCGTCAAGATCGCCGAGGTCGCCACTGCGGTAGGCGCGCTTGCCCTGGTGGTCGAACAGCACGCCCTGGTCCAGGTCCGGACGATCCAGGTAGCCGCGCATGACGTGGTCGCCGGCCATGCAGATTTCGCCATCGTCGATGAACACCTCCGCATAGGGCTTGGCCACGCCGATCGGGAACGGGTTGGGGGCGGCCGCGCGCAAGGCCGGATCGATCTCGACCCAGGTGGTCGAACAGGTGGCCTCGGTGGGGCCGTAGGAATTGATGATGCGCGCCTGCGGGAAGCGCGCCCACAATTCCTCTGCCACGCGCGGGGTCAACGATTCGGCGCCGAACACGAACACCTGCAACGACGGCAGATGCTCGGCATTGAAGCGTGGGTTGAGCATCTGCTGGCGTACGAACGAGGGCGTGGAGGCCCACACCGCCACCGCCGAATGGCGCAGGTGTTCAACGAAACGCTCGCTGTCGGCGATCACCTCGCGCGGGCACAGCACGCAACTGCCGCCCAGGCCCAGCGCACCGCACAGGTCGAACAGCGAGAAGTCGAAACTGAAGAGCATCTGGTTGAGGAACGCCGGTGCCTGGCCCAGTTGCAGGCAGTCGCGGATCCAGCCGGTGAACAGCGCCACGCTGTCGCGGCCGATCTGCACGCCCTTGGGGTCCCCGGTGCTGCCGGAGGTGAACATGACGTACGCCAGGTCCGGCACGCGCAACGCGCGCGGTGCATCGGCGCCCGGCCCGAAGGTATCGGTGGCCGCATCGTAGACCGCGCCGGCATGGGTCAGCTGGGTGATGCGCTGCAACCGCGCGGGCGGATTGATGGTGTCCACCGGCACGTAGGTGACGCCCATCTGCAGGCAGCCGAGCATGGCCACCACGAAGGCGGACTGCTTGTGCCCGGAGATCACCAGGGCAAACCCCGGCCGGACCCCCGCGACCTGCGCGCGCACGATCCAGTCCAGGGTGGCGCGATGCAGTGCGGCCCAGTCCAGCGTGCCGTCTGCATCGTGCAGCGCTGGCGCATGCGCGGCATGGTCCAGGTCGACGAAACGGCAGTTGTCGAAATCGAATCGCATGCGCGCAGCTCCTGCAGGGGGGATACGGCTCAGCGCTGGTGCGCGGCCACGTAGTCGGCCAGCACCTGCACCGAGTCGACCAGTGCATCGATCTCATCCACCGGCAGGGTCACGCCGAGGCGGTCTTTGACCTCAACCATCAGCTGCACCTTGGACATCGAGTCGAACAGCGACTCCATGTATTCGTCCGGCTGCACGCGGGTGCCGATCACCGCCTCGACGATGTCGATCAACTGGGTCTGGAGGGTCTGGATATCCATCGGGTTCACCTTGTCAGAACTGGAAATAGAGGAAACGGGATTCTTTGTGCAGGCTCAGCAGGCACAGCAGCAACATCAGCAGCATGACGCCCAGCCACGGCAGGTTCGGCTGCCAGCGCATCCACGCGCGCGGCGCCGGGTTGGGCTTGGCCAGCGAGGGCGAGTACACGCCCATGATCTGCTGCGCGTTGGGCGTGGCCCAGACGATGACCAGCAGTACCACGATGTACACCAGCTGCAGATGATGACCCATCAGCAGCCGCCAGCCGTCGGCCAGGCCCATGCGGCCCAGGTAGCCCAGCTGCTCCATGCTTTCCCAGCCACGGACGCCGAACATGCCTTGCACCAGTTCCCAGGCATCGTGCACGCCATCGGCACGGAAGAACGCCTGGGCCACCAGCACCGCGCCGAAGGTCAGCAGCACGTAGCCGGCGTGCTGGTACCAGCGCAGCTGGCGCAATGCGGCCGGTTTGCGGCCGCCGACGAACACGCGCCAGGCGTGGTTGATGGAGAGGTAGCCGGCATGCAGCAGGCCGAAGATCAAGAACTGCAGCCCGGCGCCGTGCCAGATGCCGGCCAGGCCCATCGCCCACACCGTGGGCAGCACGATCATCGACAGGAAGCCGCCGGCCGAGGCCACTGCGGTCGGGCCGGTGGCGCGGCCATGGCGGGTGCGCCAGCGGGTCACGGCCATGGCCACCGGGTAGTACAGGTAGGCGGTGATGTAGCGGGTCAGGGTCATGTGCCAGCGCGCCCAGAAATCGATCACGCTGGTCGCCTTGTACGGCGAATTGAAGTTCAGCGGGAACCGGATGCCGAACATCCGCGCCAGCCCCAATGCCATGTCCGAATAGCCGGAGAAATCGAAGTACAGCTGCAGCGCGTAACTCAGCGCGGTGGCCCACGCGCCCCAGAACTGGACATCGCCGGTGGACGCGAACCCGGCATCGGCATACGGGGCGATGGTGTCGGCCAGCAGCACTTTCTTGGCCAGCCCGATCACGAACAGCATGCCGCCCACCGACAGGTTGTCGGCATGGAAGCGGTAGGTTTCGCGCTTGCTGAACTGCGGCATCATCTCCTTGTGGTGGAGGATGGGCCCTGCGATCAGGTGCGGGAAGAAGGTCACAAACAGCACGTAGCTGAGCGGGCTGCGGTCGTTGACCACGCCGGCGCGGCAGTCGAGCAGGTAGCCGATCTGGGTGAAGGTGAAGAAGGAAATGCCCAGCGGCAGGATCAGCGCATCCATGGGGCCGACGTTGAAGCCCATCTCGCCGACGAAGTTCACCATCGCCGCGAAATACTTGTAGTGCACCAGTAGCAACAGGTCGGCGGCCACGCCCAGCGCGGTGGCCAGCAGCTGCAGCTTCGGTCGCTTGGCCAGTGACAGGATCACCAGGCTGATCAGGTAATTGAACACGATCGAGCCGGACAGCAGCAGCACGAACTGCGGGTTCCACCAGCCGTAGAACACGATGGAGGCCACGCACAGCCACAGCGCGGCCAGGCGCGGCCGCACCGCACCCAGGGCGTAGTGCACGCCCAGCGCGATCGGCAGGAAGACCAGCAGGAACAGGAAAGAGTTGAAAAGCATCGTCCGTAGCGCTCAGTGGATCTCGGCCAGCGTTGCCTGCTCACCGTCGGTCAACGGCAAGGACAGGGCCATTTCAGAAAATTCCCAGACCACCAGCTGTACTGTCGGCGGCCATTGCGCGCGCTGCGGCCAGGCCGCCAGCAGCGCGCCGGAGAACTGGCCGCCATCCAGGCTCTGGTTCCACACTTCGCGCCCAAGCGCATGGCCCAGGCGTTCGGCGAACAGGCTGCGACGGCCATTGGAACTGCCCAGCAGCAGCACCTCCACCGGCGGGGTGTCATCGAGCAGGCCACCGCTGCGCAGTGGGGTGATCACCTGCTCCGACTCGCGGTCCAGCGCCGGTCGCCATGCCGGTGGTGCGTGTTCCAGTCCGGCCAGCACGATCAGGTCGCCCATGCGCGGCTTGGCCGGACCCGGCGCGCCCACGTCGAAGGCCTGCCCGCCCTGCCCCCCCAGCAGCGGCAGCGCGGAGCCGGCCACGGCATCGGCGGCGCGCTGGGCGCCGATCCGGTTCATGTGCACGTCGGTGCGGAAGAACATCGGCGCCGTCCCGTCCTGCAGCACCGGCAGCAGATCGGTGGACGGCACCTGCGCAGCGCGCAGCGCCTGCTGCCACTGGCCCAGGCGCGCACGCATCGCGGTCGAGGTGCGCAGCCCGCAGGTGTGGGCCTGTTCAATCCGCGATTTGTCCGGCACCACCACCACCAGCAGCTGCACGCCCTGCGCCTTGAGCTGGCTCGACCAGTGCTGCATCAGCCGCACGCGCTGGGTGAACACGTCCGCGCCCGCGCCCGGTTGCGGACGCAGCCCATCGCGGTAGAACAGCCAGTCCGGGCAGCCCAGCGCCACCTGCGGTCCGAGGTCGCCGAGCAGGCGATAGCGCAGCGCGGCCGTGACCCGATCGGCCTGGGCCTGCACGGGCAGCTTGAGCGCATCGTTGATCGCGCGACCCGCCGCGCCATCGGCCCAGCGCGCCGGTGCCAGCGAGCCGGCCGGCAGCCTGGCATGGCCCAGCATCCAGCCGCCGGCAAGCAGGCCGATCAGCAGCAGCGCGATCACCACCACCGCGGTGGCGATGTGGGCACGGGCCGGCGCGGCCGGTGGCAGGGGCGCAGGCGCGCCGGGACGTGCACTCATCGCCTTACTGCCCCAGTGCCTTGTTCAAGCGCGCGGTCCACTGCTGCGGGGTCATGATCGAGGCGTTGTCCCACTGGCCGCGCGCCTCCGGACCCTGCACGTAGGACGGCTCGAACATCTGCCAGACCAGCACCTGGGGTTTGTGCTGGCGGAATTCGGGCGATTCCAGATACTCCAGCAGCATCACCCAGTGCCCGACGTTGCCCGGCTTCCAGTTCACCGACACCGGCCGGTCGAGCACGTTGGAGAGTTTCTGCGGGAAACCGAAATACGGCTGCACCATGCTGTGCCCGGTGACATGCACCGGTGCCGGCGCGTCGTCGAGCAGCGACTGCTGTTCGGCCTGGCGGCGCACGGTGAAGGTGTCCCGGCCAATGGCCTTGCGCTGGTCATCGGTGAGGAACAGCTCGGCCAGGTCGCCGAAGCGGCGTTCCTTGATCTCGCTGCCCAGTGCCATGCCGCTACCGGCCTGCCCCTCCAGCTGTGGCACCTGCTGGCGGACCTGCGCGGCCACCGCCACGGCGACCGCAT
This sequence comes from Stenotrophomonas sp. P5_A8, assembly GCF_056400545.1. Taxonomy (NCBI): domain Bacteria; kingdom Pseudomonadati; phylum Pseudomonadota; class Gammaproteobacteria; order Lysobacterales; family Lysobacteraceae; genus Stenotrophomonas; species Stenotrophomonas sp. P5_A8. The sequence goes on from NZ_JBFULB010000108.1 coordinate 9,381, forward strand.
CGGCGGCCGGCTGGGTCCAATGCTGGTCGCTGCGGTAGAACACGTCCTTGCCCCCCTGCTTGACCTGGCGCAGCACCTGCAGTGCATCCACCGCGGGGACATCGGCCTTCACCAGGCCGTCGTGGACCAGCGCATAGCGACCCCGCACGGCATCGCTCATGCGCTTGCCATCGGGCAGTTTGTCTTCGTAGAACAGCGCCTTGTCCGGCAGCACCAGTACTTCCAGCTTGACCCCCGCCGCGGCGAGCGCGGCGCGTGCCTGGGCGATCAGCTGGGTGTTGCGGTTGATCGCCGGGGCATCGACCTCGGTCAGGCTGCCCCAGGCCGGGAACAGCCAGCCGTCCTTGCCGATCATCACGATGGACGAATCCTGGCTGGCCGGGGCGGCAGCAGGCGCGGGTGCGGCCTGTGCCAGTGCCGACAGCGGCGCCGCGGCCAGCAGCGCGGTGCACAGTACGGCCCGCAGCAGCGGTCGGGCCGGGGGGGCGTTGCGACGGTCAAGGGTCATCGTCAATTCCTTCTGCATGATCAGTAGTAGAGCGTGGCCGTGGCGAACAGGCCCTTGGCACGCTGGGTATCGCCGCCGCCGATGGCAAAGCGGTACTGCACGCCCAAGTCCAGGTACGAACGCGCGGCGTTGTAATGGTCTTCGCGGAACCAGTAGCGCACGCCGATCCCCGGGCCGGCGCCGAGCGACCAGCTGCTGGCGGTATCGGACAGGTTGAAGGACTGCACGCCGATCAACGGGTACTCGATGCCGCGCACCTTGGAACGCTGGTCGATCCAGTCCGCGCCCACCACCAGGTAGGGATTGACCACCCAACGGGTCTGGTCTGCTCCAAAGCGGTAGCTGCGCCCCGCCCGCACTTCGGCCGCGCCGAACCATTGCTGGCGGCGCAGGTGACCGTCGGAGGCGAGGATGCGCTGGGCCGGATCGCCGTTGGCATCCAGACTGTCGATGGTGAAGTGCGCGTCGTTGTCGTCCCAGGTGTAGCCAGCCTGGGCGTAACCACTGACGGTCCACCACTGGTTGACGTCCGTGCGGACCCCGGTGCCCTTGTAGAAGCCGTAGGTGAGATAGGACATCCAGCCGCCGGCGTTGCTGTCCAGCCGATAGCGGGCCAGCGTGTTGATCTGCAGCGGCCGGTTCGACTCGACCTGGATGCGGCACTGGATCGCCGCCGAATCGGGATAGATGCCGCCGTTGCGGGTGGCGGTACCGACGAACTGACGGCGCTCGATGCCGGCACTCAGGCCGGTCTGGCCGAACGCGTAGCGCACACCGAACGAGGCGATGGTGGACGGCCAGCCGGCGATCGAACGCGAACGGCTCAGGCGCTCGGCGCGTTCACGTGCATCGTCGGTCGCCACGCCCGTACACGGGTCCACGGCCTTGATCGATTCGAACGTGCCGCCACCGTCGTAGAGCGTATTTGCGATACGCGCATAGGCTTCCAGCGTGCCGTGCCGATTGTTGGTCGCCGAGGGCCGCCAGAAGGCTTCCAGCGTGCCGAACACCGAATCGCCCGGCGTGCTGATCGCCGCACCGCCCAGGTTGGTGGCGGCCTGGCGTGCACCGCGATAGCCGGCCGAGGCGATGATGCCCCACTCGCGCGACAGGTTGGCGATCGAGCTGCGGGTGTTGTAGCGCTGCGCCTTGTCCAGCTTCAACGTACCGGCGTCGGCACTGTCGATGGCACCGCGCAACAGGGTGACCGCCAGGCGGTTGTCGCCGCTGGCGGCGCTGGCATAGGCCTGGTCCAGCAACACGGTTGGCGGCGCCTTGCCGGTGGCCTCGGCCGCGCGGAAATCGGCCAGGGCCTGTTCGGGCTGGCCGACCCGCTGGTTGAGGTAACCGCGCTGCATCAGCAGGCCGGCATCATTCGGTTTGGCGGCCAGGGCAGCATCCAGCCGCTGGCGCGCCTGCGCGGCCTGCGCGCGGTCGCCGGCCGACAGCGTGGTGGTGAGCAGCGCCTGCAGGGTGAGGTTGTCCGGATCATCGTTGAGCGCCTGCTGCGCCTGCCGGATGGCTTCCTGGTAATCCTGGCGACCGAAGGCGGCATAGGCCCGCTGCGATGCGCCGCCCTCGCCCTGCAGATCGGCCGGCATCACTTCGCATTGGGTGCCGTAAGGCGTATCGCGGCACTGCTGGAACGGTGCCGGGTACGCGCTCAGGCTCAGGTCGGTGGCGGCATGCGGATGGCGCAAGGCCTTGCCCCGCGTAACCACCGCCTGCTCGATCGCCTTGCGGCTGTCGGCATCCAGGTCGGCGTCGCTGCCCTGCTGCAGCGGCTGCAGCAGGCGTACGGCACGCTCATGGTCGCCGGCGGCAAGTGCCGCGTCCACGGCCAGCAGACGCACGTTGCGTTGCTGCTGCGCGTCCAGCCAGTCCTGCTTGAGCGCGGCATCAAAGTCTGCATTGGCCTGCGCGGATTTCATCTGCCGCTGGCGCAGGTAGGCGCGCATCACCAGTGCGACGGTGTCGTCGCTGTCGTTGTCCAGGGCCTGGTCGGCCGTGGCTTCGGCCGCCGGCAGCTGCTCATCGAGCATCTGCGCGGTCATCAGCCGGAACGCGTGTTCGGCCTTGCTGGCCGCTTCGGTCATGCGGTCGTTGTTGTAGGCCTCGTAGGCCTGGGTGGCGAGCGCGAAAGCCCGTTGGTAGGCAAGCTCGGCAGCGGTGGGTCTGGCGGCGGTGGTGACACGCCCTGCGCCTGCCACGCCACTGCCCGTACGCGGCGCGCTCGCCAGCGCCGGCAGCGCCGGGTCGTTGATGCCGTCGGCGATCGCGCGCTGGGCCAGCGCGCGTGCCTCGTCGTTGCGACCGAGCTTCTGCGCCGCGTAGATCTGCAGCAGGCGCAGCCGCGCCACGTCCGGGCGCAGGCGCGCCGCTTCGGTGGCGTTGCGATAGGCCTGCGCGTAGTCGCCGCGCTCGTAGGCGCCGAAGGCCTGCTCGGCAATGCGGTAGGCATTGCCGGCCAGCGGCAGCGATTCCTGTGCGTGCACGCCGGCACTGCCCAGGCCGAACAGGCTCAGCGCGATCACGCTCGAAAGCAGGGTGGTCCTCATGCCTTCAGCTCTCCGTCTGCGCTGTACTGGGGTTGGCCGGAACGGCGGTGCTGCTCGCGTACCGCTTCGGCGATGGCCGCCTCGGTGGCCACGCCGTGCTTGACCAGGTAGTCGCCGATGCGGCCATCGCGCTGCGGCTTGTACTCGTCCAGCACACGTTCGAACTGGTCGCGTGCGATCAAGCGCATTTCCACCAGCAGATCACCCAACAGCGGCACCGCATCGATGCGGTAGCTTTCGCCACTGATCAGGCGCAGGCCGGCATTGACTTCGCTTTCGCGCGCGATCGACTGCTCCAGCGCGGTGGCCTCCACATCCTGCAGCAGTTGCGCCTGCTCGGCCCCGTTCAGCGGGTTGGCCACGGCGATGGACAGGGTGCCGGGCGTGCTGCCCGGCAGCGGCAACAGCCGCCACTGCACGCAGGCTCCCACCGACAACGGGAACACGCCGGCCCGCAGGTAGTCCACGTCGATCAACGCGCGCGGCAGATCACTCTGGAAGGCAATCGCCTCGGCCAGGGTCTCATCGTCGAGCCAGCCCTGCGACACCAGAATGCGGCCCAACGGCTGCTGGCGGCCGCCCTGCTGCTGTTGCAGTGCTTGCTCCAGCCGTTCCGGTTCGACCGCCTGCCAGGTGGTCAGCAGTTCGCCCAGCCGCTTTCGGGTCTGCACCAGCTGCGAGGCGCTGGGGAAATCATGCATGGTCTTGTCCCACACCATGCGCTTGCCAAACAGCAGGTAGAGCAGGAACATCCGCCACGCACGCGCGGTGGCCATGAAGTTGATCATGTTGCCGACCACCATGCGCGGGATCGACATCAACGCATGTTCCCACCCATACAGGAGATTGACGAAGTAGAAGCGCTGCACCACGCGGGAGGCCAGCGCGGCGGTGGTGATCAGGGCGATGTTCATCTGCCACGTGCCGGCCTGGAAGATGGTCGGAAACTGGGTATGCCACAGCCCGGTCATCTTCAGCACCCAGAACAGCAGCAGCTGCAGGAAGATGAAGTAGGCGAGGATGCTGACGAACGAGGTGATGATGCCCTTGCGATCGCGCGCCAAAAGGTACTTGGTCGCCAGCGAGCCGCGCCAACCCAGCGTCTCCCAGCTCTGCAGGCCGATACCCAGGACCCAGCGCGCCTTCTGCCGGTACGAGGCACGGAAGTTGTCGGGAAAATATTCGCGCACGCACAGCGCCATCGACTGGGTGCTCTCGCGCACCGGCCCCCAGCCGAACCACGACGGGCGGCGCACGCGGAACTGCACCGGGAAGCGGGCGAAGATCGACTGCATGCCCATCGCCGCCAGCCGCGCGCCGACGTCGTAATCTTCGGTCAGGCTGTCGTTGTTGAAGGGCTGGTTGTCGGTGGCCGCGCTCAGCGCCAGCAGCGCCTTGCGCGAGAAGCAGGTGCCCACGCCGGCCGACGGCACCATGCCGGACACGCTTTCGCGCACCACCAGGTCCTTGGCGTGCCACTCGGCGAACTCGTCCATGTAGACACCGGCGATCAGCTCGTACCACTCGCGGTCCAGCGAGGTCACCGGCAGCTGGATCATGTCCTTGCGCGGCAGCAGGTAGTTGAAGAAGCGCAGCTCCATCGGGTGCAGCACGTCTTCGCTGTCATGCAGAATCACCCCGGCGAATTCGATGTCGTGGCGTTTCTCGTAATCGAAGATCGACAGGATCAGCCAGTTCAGGCAGTCGGCCTTGCTGGTCGGCCCGGCATGCGGCACCTCGACCCGGCGCAGGCGTTTGTAACGGCGACGCATGCGCTCCACTTCGGCGATGGTCTCGGCATCGTTGGGATAGGTACCCACGAAAACGATGTACTCGCGGTAGTCGAGTACATCGATCATGTTTTCCACCATCTGCGCGATCACGTCGTACTCGGCCCACGCCGGCACCATGATCGCCAGCGGTTGCTCCGGCCGCTGCAGCAGATCCTGTTGGGTCAGCGGGCGGTAGTCGCGGCGTTTCTTGACGGTCAGGGTGCGCCAGCTTTCGCGGATCCAGTACCAGACGTCGATGAACAGGTCATCGAGGCTGGAGATCAGGATCAGCACCGCTACCACCGCCGCGGCTGTTTCCAGCGCGGCGTAGTAGTTGGCCAGGTGGATATCCCAGGGGAGACCGTTCACGGCCGATCAGTGCCCGCTGCTGCCGGACTTGCGGCGACGACGGATCTGCGCGACGCGTGCGGCCAGCAGCGCGAACACCACCAGCCCGACCAGCACCAGCAGCCACACCATGTGCTGCTGCCACACCGGCTGCGGGTTGCCGGCATCGGCCACGCGCGCCCCGTAGGGATCCTTGCTGTCGAAATCGCTGACGACACCGCTGCCATCGAGCACGGCCAGGTCGCCGCGCAGCAGCCGGAACGGCGCCTCCAGCGACGGCCCCTGCTGGCCAAGGTCGTTGTAGAGCACACCGATGTGGCCACCGCCGTCCACGACCTGCACGGCGGCGGCGTGGTCGAGTCCGGCCACGTCGAGCAGCGGCGCGTCGCCGCCATTGACCACCAGGCGACCGTCCTTGAGACCGGCCGGCGTGGTGCCGGACGGGGCCAGGGCGAAGGCCAGGTACGGCTGGCCCGGGCTGATCGCGCTGCCGGCCGCCACCACCTTCAGTTCGGCGGCCTGCGGCGACACGCCCACCGCGCTGGCGATGGCGATCACCTTGTCCAGCGACGTCGGGGCGTCCTGCAGCCAGGTTGCCGGCACGAACACCTCATTGGCGTGTGCGAGCTGGCTGGCGGCCCCGATGAAATCGTTGTCGAGCGTGCGCTTGGCCAGGGTCAGGTGACTGCTGGGCAGGATCGACACCGGGAACGCGGTGGCCGGATCGTGGCAGTACGGCCGCGCCGGCTGGCGCAGGAAGCTGATCTTCACTTCATTGCGGGCCGCCAGTGCATAGGCGGGCACCTTGGCGGTCAGCCGTTGCGGCTTGCCGTCGGTGGCCAGCACCTTGGCACCGAGCAGGTAGTCGTTGAAATAGATGCTCGCCACCGCGCCCTGCCCGGCCGCGTTGGGGGCGGCCGAGACGTCGATCACGACCTGGTCGGGCAGTCGGCCATCGGCCGACAGCGCGCCCAGCTCGAAGGTAGCGCTGCGGTCGCCACGGGTGACGATATCCAGCGTACCGGCGATATTGCCCAGGCGGCTGAGCAGCACGGCATCCTGCTTGACCGGCGCCGGGCTGGCCTGGGCCACCTGCAGCTCGCGGCCCAGGGCGTAGTTGCGCCACTGCTCGCTGAGCAGGCCGGCAACCTTGCCGCCCGCCGCAGCGGCCACCACCAGGGTCGGACGCCCGGCCACGGCGGCCACGCTCACCGACGCGTTGCCCGGCCCTTTCTCCAGCGCGGCCATGTCGCTACCGCGCCAGGCAGTGAACGCGGCCGCTGCATCGCTGCTGCTGGCGCCTACTTCGGTGGCCAGTGCATCCAGCGCTGCGCGCACGCCGGCGCGCAGCGGATCACTGCTGATCGCCACATCCACCGCCAGCGGACCGCTGTCGCGCAGCGACAGCAGCGCGCCCACTTCGGCCAGGCTGGCGATGCGATGCTGCGCGCCGCCGGCGGCCAGCGCGGCGTAGGCCGGCACGCCCTGCAGGCTGGCGGGGATGCTGATGCCGGTCAGGTCGACCGTGCTGCCCACTGCCGGCAGCGCTACCACCTCGACCTGTTTGCCGCCGTTGCGCAAGGCCGCACCGACGCGCCAGGCGGCGTCATAGGCCGGTGCCTGCAGCGCCTTGCCATCGACCAGCAGCCGCACCCGTGCCGGCAATGCGCCCCAGGCCTTGGCGACGGTGTTCACGGCACGGCCATCGAAGCGGTAGCTGAAACGCGAATCCGGCGACAGCCGCAGGACGTTGGCCGGCGCGCTCTGGTCGGCGCAGCGGTAGTCGGATACGACCGACCACCAGCCCACATTGACCCGCACGAAGCCGTTGTCGCGCGGCAGGCCGTCGATGGCCAGCAGCTGGCTGGCATCGCCCTGCGGATCGGTGATCGAGCGCGCGGCGACCGGGTCGCCATCCACCGACCACAGCCCCGAGCTGCGCCCGGTATGCCCGCGCACGTAGCGGCCATCGAGCTGCAGCTGCGCGTCGCGGGTCGGCACGCCTGCCGGTACCGGCAGGTAGATCTCGCGCTGGCTTTCCTGCCCGCTGAGCGTGATCGGCTGGCGGAAGCCCAGCTCGCGCAGGGTCATGCTGCGGGTCACCGTGGCATCGCCGGCCCACTCGCTGAACTGCCCGGCGGCGGTGTCGGCCGCCATCGCAGGGCTGAGTGGGAAGGCCAAGGCCAAGACCAGCGGTAATACCTTGGGGAAGCGTGCGGTACTACGGATGGTGTTGGTCATGGCGTCAGTTCTGAAAGGGAGGTGTGGGACATCGGGACGGCGTGGGCGGCCACAAACTCGTCGAACCGCTGACCACGCAATGCAGCAACGATCCGCGCCGAGGCCCGGCCATCGCCGTAGGGACTGGCGTCGGCGATGAAGTGCGCCGCCACCTGCGGCGCATCGCAGGCGGCATGCACGGCCGCCACGATCCGCGCAGGATCGGTGCCGACCAGGCGGACAACGCCGGCCTGCACCGCTTCGGGCCGCTCGGTGACATCACGCATCACCAGCACCGGCCGGCCCAGCGCCGGGGCTTCTTCCTGCACCCCACCGGAGTCGGTCAGCACCACGTGCGCGCGCTGCATCAGGCGGACGAAGTTGAGGTAATCCTGCGGTGCGATCAGGTGCACGTTGTCCAGGCCGCCCAGGTGCGTATGCACCGGCCCCTGCACGTTCGGATTGAGATGCACCGGGTAGACGATCTGCAGGTCCGGACGCTGCGCCAGTTCGGCCAGCGCGCGACAGATGTTCTCGAAGCCGCCGCCGAAGTTTTCGCGGCGGTGGCCGGTGACCAGCAGCAGCTTGCGGTCGGCCTGCAGGAACGGGAACTGCGCATCGATCGATGCACGCAGCGCGGCATCCTGGTCGATGCGCTCCACGGTCTGCTTGAGCGCGTCGATGACGGTGTTGCCGGTCACGCTGATGCGCCCGGCCAGGTTTTCCTGTTCCAGGTTGTAGCGCGAGCTGTCGGTCGGGGCGAACAGATGGTCGGCGACCACGTCGATGACGCGGCGGTTCATTTCTTCCGGCCACGGCTGCTGCAGGTCGCCGGTACGCAGGCCGGCCTCGACATGCCCCACCGGAATGCGGCGCTGGAAAGCGGCCAATGCCGCGGTCATGGCCGTGCTGGTATCGCCGTGCACCAGCACCCGGTCCGGCTGTACCTGTTCGTAAAGGGCATCGAGTTTGGCGAACAGGCGCGAGCACAGCCCGTTGAGGGTCTGGTTGGCCACCATCACATCGAGGTCGTGATCGGGCTGGATGTCGAACAGCGACATCACCTGATCGAGCATCGCCCGGTGCTGCCCGGTGATGCAGACAATGGACTCGATATCCGGCGCGGCGTGCAGCGCCCGGACCAGCGGTCCCATCTTGATCGCTTCAGGACGGGTACCGAAAACAGATAGAACCTTCACCGGACAGCTCCCTGTGATGACCAACGAGTGTGACTTCCATCACGCAAATCGTAGGCCAAGTGGCGAGAGCTAGCCAGTGCAACGTGATGTGGATCACATTTCCCAAGAAAAGTGACGCTGTGCGTCACTTATTGCCCCGAGGTGCACTTCATTGTTGCTTTTGTGCGCGTTTCACTCAGGTGAAAGTTCGAATACCTGGCGCAGATAGGCCAGGTAGCCGGGGTCGTCGCACATGCTCTTGCCCGGCGAATCGCTGAGTTTGGCCACCGGCTGGCCGTTGCAGCGGACCATCTTGATGACAATGTTGAGCGGGGTCGGGCCGAGGTCGTTGGTGAGGTGCGTGCCGACACCGAAAGCGACCTGGCAGCGGCCGCGGAAGTAGTCGAACAGCTGCATCACCTTCTCGATGTTCAAGCCATCGCTGAACACCAGCACCTTGCTGCGCGGATCCACGCGACGGTCCTGGAAGTGGGCCAGCATGCGGTCGCCCCAGGCGAAGGGATCGCCGGAATCGTGGCGCACGCCATCGAACAGCTTGCAGAAATACATGTCGAAATCGCGCAGGAAGGCGTCCAGCCCGACCACGTCGGACAACGCGATGCCGAGGTCGCCGCGGTATTCGCGCGCCCACGATTCCAGCGCGGCCACCTGCGAATCGCGCAGCCGCGGCCCCAGCGCCTGGAACGCCTGCAGGTATTCGTGGGCCATGGTGCCGTGCGGGGTCATGCCGTACAGGCGGGCGAAATGCACGTTGCTGGTGCCCACGAACTGCGCACCCAGCGCCTCGCGCAGCATCGGCAGCATGCGCGCATGCCAGTCACGCGAGTAGCGGCGGCGGCTGCCGTAATCGGCGATACGGCACAGCTCGAAGCCCGGGGTGTCGCGCAGCAGCGCGGTCTTTGCCTGCAGGCGACGCTCGCCTTCGGCGACGTCCGGCGTGGTGGTGTTGCGGAACCAGACCTCGTTGATGATCGCCAGCAGCGGCACTTCAAACAGGATGGTATGCAGCCACGGGCCGGTGATGTTCAGGTCGATCTCGCCGGGCACGCTGTCCGACGGGCGCAGATCGATGTACTTGCGGTCCAGGTGGAACAGACCGAGGAAATCGGCGAAGTCCGGTTTGACGAAACGCAGCCCGCGCATGTAGTCGAGCTCGTCGGTGCTGAAGCGCAGGCGGCACAGGTGATCGATCTCTTCGTTGATCTGATCGATGTAGGCGGCCAGGTCGATGCCCGGGGTGCGGCACTTGAACCGGTACTGGACCTGGGCACCGGGATGCTGATGCAGCACCGCCTGCATCATGGTGAATTTGTACAGGTCGGTGTCGAGCAGGGACTGGATGATCATGCCCGGATTATGCGCCTGCCCGGATGTACCGACCAACGCCCGGCGGTCAGCGCGCGCGGAGCAGCCGCGGGATCTGCACGAGCGCGTGGGCCCAGATCGCAGCGAACACCGCGCCCTGCACCGGCAGGCTGCGCTGGCCGGCTTCGAACTTGCGGAAATAGCGCCACAGGCCGCGATGCTTGTGCCACTCGACGAAGAACGGGCGCGAGCGACTGGATACGCCACGCACGTGGACGACCTTCAGGTCATTGGCGATCGCCACCAGCGCACCGGCCTGGCGCACCCGGCGGCACAGGTCCAGGTCTTCGGCATGCAGGCGGTAGCCGGCATCCCAGCCGCCGATGCGGTCGAACAGCGTGCGTGGCATCAGCAGCAGCGCGCCGGACAGCGCCGGCACCGGCTGCAGCGACTGGTTCGGATCAGCAGGGAGGGCCAGCTTCGCGCCCTGCCCGGGCGAGCGCAGCATCGCGCCGAAATCCGGATCGCGACGGCGCACCGCCGCATCGGGCTGGCCGTGCTCATCGACCTGTTCGACCCCGAGCAGGCAGTCACCGATGCCCCTCGCCCGCTCGCACAGCTGCGCCAGGGTCTCGGCGTCGACCATCAGGTCCGGGTTGATGAAGGCCAGCCACGGTGCCTGGCTGGCGGCCACGCCCTGGTTGTTGGCGGCGGCAAAGCCGGGGTTGTCCGGATTGGCGATGAAACGCACGCGCGGGTCAGCGCTGGCGTGGCGCTGCATGATCTCCAGGGTGCCGTCGCTGGACCCGTTGTCCACCACCCGGATCTCGACCACGCCACGGGCGGCGCGCAGCCGGGTCAGGCAGCTGTCCAGGGTGCTGGCACTCTGGTAGCTGACGATGATCGCGGCAATGGCAAGGCTCAAGCAGGTGACTCCGGTGGGGCGGCGGGCACGGCGAACAGATCGCCCTGGGACCGCGGCATTATCGCCTGCCGGTGCAGCTGCTGCAGTGTGTCGCGCATCTGGCGCAGCGGGTCGGTCATCAGGAACGCGGCCAGCCGCGGCTGCCAGCCGGGCCAGCGCGTGCCGAGCGCGTCCATGTCGCCATCGAACGCACGGCCTTCGCTGGCGCGGGCGACGAACGCGGTTTCGCACAGTGCATTGCGCCAGCCCAGGCCCGCCATCCGCAGGCTGAGGTCGACCAGCGCGGCGTTCCAGGACCCGTAGCTGTGCATGTCCAGTCCGCCGGCCTTGCGCCGGGCGTTGGCGCGCAGCAGCACCGCGTGGGTCACGGCCGAGGGCAGTTCCGGATGCATCGGCGGCAGTGCTGCGCAGGCCTGGGCCATCGCCGCCAGGTCGACCGGCACCGGGTCGATCTCGCCCAGGCGTGGCCATGCGGCAGTCTCACCGGCATTGCACCACGGGGTGGCCGAGCCGATCGAGGAATCGCGCGCGAAGCAGGCATCGAGCTGCTGCAGCCAGCCCGGCGCGGGGATGGCGTCGGGCGCCAGCACCACCACATCCGCGCCTGCGCAGGCGCGCAGCATTTCATCCAGGTGGGCGACCTCGCCGATGCTGCTGGCGCGCCGGGTGTACTCGGCCTGCAACGGCGTGTGTGCCAGCCAGTGCGCGATCACCGCCTGCGCGCGTGGCCCGGCCTGGCCGTCATCGGCCAGCCACAGCGCGGTGTCGGCCGGGGTGCCGGCATCCAGCGCGCCCAGGCAGCGGTCCAGGGCGCTGTCATCGACCCCGATCGGCAGCAACACGATCGTCCCCATCGGTCCTCCTGTGCGCGGCGTACGGGAAGCGGCCGGTCACGATGACCGACGCCTGGCCGCAGCGTAGCAGGCGCGCCGGCTGCGGTGACAGCGCGACGGCGGCTCAGTTCTTCTTCGGATGGCTCGGGAACGGCTCCATCGCGCGGAAGCGGCTGCTGTACTCGTCGGTGAGGTTGCGCGACTCCTGGGCGTTGCGCACGATCGTGGGGGTGAGCAGCACGATGACTTCGGTGCGGGCGCTTTTCTGGGTCTTCCGGCCGAACAGCGCGCCAACCACCGGGATCCGGCTCAAACCGGGGACACCGTTGGAGCCATCCTCGTTGGAGTCGGTGATCAGGCCGGCCAGCATGATGGTATCGCCACTCTGCACGGCGGCCTCGGTGGATATCTTGCGGGTGTTGATCGGCGGGTTGCAGGTGGTCTTGGTCGCATCGCAACCGTTCGGCSTCGCGCCCGCCGAGCTGACTTCCTGCACGATATCGAGGAACACCACGSCATCGCGGGTAATGCGCGGACGTACCTTGAGGATCACACCGGTGTCCAGATACTGCACCTGGCTGTAGGTATTGTCGCCCACGCCGGTGTTGACCGACACCGAGTTGATCGGAATCTTGGTGCCGACGTTGAGGGTGGCCTCGGCGTTGTTGCGCACGAACAGCGATGGGGTCTGCAGCAGACGCAGGTTGGTGACCTTGTCCAGTGCGCTGATTACCGCGGCCGCGTTCTTGCCCAGGAAGGTCCAGCCCACCCCGCTACTGCCAACCACACCGGAGGTGCTGCCCCAGATCGAGCGGCCGAGCGCGCTGGCCAATCCGGCCCCGCCACTTTCGACGGGCGCGTTGACCGCCTCCTCGAAGAACCAGTTCACGCCATAACTCAGGTCGCCGGTGAGTGCCACTTCAGCCACCTGCGCCTCGATATGCACCTGCATCGGCATCACGTCTAGCTTCTCGATCACCTCGCGGATCGAGCGCCATGCCTGCGGCGTGGAGCGCACCAGCAGCGTGTTGGTTTCTTCCACCGCCGATACGCCGACGGTGTCACCCTTCACTTCCAGGCTGAAACTGGCGTTGCCGGACTGCCGCTGCGGCAGGCTCATCGTGCCATCGCCCAGACCGCTGCCATTGCTGGACCCGGTGTTGCCCATGGTGCTGTTGTTGAGCGCGTTGTCGCGGTTGCTGCCCAGCTCCATCT
>NZ_JBFULB010000109.1:0-11830 GCF_056400545.1 Stenotrophomonas sp. P5_A8
GCACAAGCCGGTCCGCGGCGTCGTACTGCATAGTCCGGCTCTGACGGCCATTGCGCAGATCGGTGATCTCGACCGGATTGCCGGCAGGGTCGTAGGCATACGCAAGATCCAAACGCGTGCCCGACCCGGAACAGCCGGTAGCCCCCACGCAGTCCGATACGCGTGTCGGAAGCTGGCGCGTGTTCTGGGCAAGGGTCCGCACCACGCCGTTGCCGTACGCGAACTGYTTGATCGCACCGTTGGCATGCCATTGAACGCCTGCGGCGAAGCTGCCTACCCGGGTTGGCTGACCCAGCGCATTAGGCGCGTAATCCACGACCAGTCCCGAACCGGGGTAGCGCATGCTACTGCGATTGCCATGCGCGTCGTAGGCATGCGACGCCGTCCAGGCACGCCCATCCGGAAGCTGCTGACTTTCCTCCACCAGCAGGCGCAGGCGGTTGTAGGCGTAGGTGGTGACCGTCGGGACCGCGACGCCAGGGTTGGATACGCTTATCGCCGAGGGCTTGCCATCGGCGGTATAGGCCCATATCTGGTCCCCCTTGCCGTCGGGAAAATGCAGCGTGGCAAGGCGCCCGCGCGCATCGTAGGTGCGGTCCACGCGGCGGCTGGCCACCTCGACGCTGTCCCCTGCTTCTTCACAGGCGGCATTGCCCGGTAGGCCGGCCGCGCTCCAGGCTAGGTTGCCCGCCGGGTCGTACCCCGTCAGGGTGACGCCGGTTTCAGGCTCTTCCACCCTGCACAACAACTGCCGCGCGTTATAGGTGTAGCGCCGTGTGACGGACTGACCCTCGGCCCCACTACTGGAGGCAAACACCGTGGCGCTGACCGGTGCACTGGTCGCCGACAGGCCATGACTGTCTGTCGCGCGCGCGACAAACGCGTAGACGCCGGAAGGCAATCCGCCCACCGAGGACGAGAACGGTGCGTCAGTCGTTGTCGCCACAACGTTGCCGTTGACGAGGTACTCCACCTTTTGGATGGTGCCGTCCGGGTCGGAAGCCGCAACCGCCAGGACAAAGCTGCCTGGCTCCCGCCGAACCGCACCGGGCGAAGGCGAGGTGAGCGTTACAGATGGCGGCAACGCAATGAAGACCGGGATCGATGTGGAATCCACCCGAGCGCCCCGGGTGTCGAAGGCGCGCGCGACGAGCTGGTGCGCACCTGCAGTTGCCACCCAGGTGAATGCATACGGAGCCGTTGTAGAGGCGCCTGCCCACTGGCCGTCGACAAGGAATTCGACACGTGCAATGCCGTCATCCGCATCACTGGCGCTGGCCTGCATCACCACCGCCGCACCTGCCTGGAACACCTGATGGGCCTGCGGTGCGACAAGGCTGACCTGCGGCTGCTGGTTAGGCGTGGGAATGCCGGTGACATCGATGTTGGCCAGCACGTAAGCGCCTTCGCGCAGCGAGAGGCGTGCGCCCGCAGCCGTAATGGACGACACGCCCTGCGATCCACTTGCCCCTTGCGCCAACAGAACCGGACCAGCCCCTTGGGGATTGGAGATGAACAGTTGCGCCGATGCAGCGTTGGAGCTCCACGAGACAGTGACGCTGCACGCACTGGCGCCCCAAGGAATCACGCAGTTGGACGGGTTCGCCGACAACGAGCCCGTGGGCTGGCTTACGGTGACGCGCACCAGCGGCGACTGTACTTCCCGGTAGCGCTCATTGCCCGAGGCATCGTGGGATATCGCCACCCCCATGAACACAAAATCGTAGGTGCCTGCAGCAAGGCCTTGCTCGTTGTAGTACTGCGTGGTCGGGTGATCCCAATCGACATCCAGCACGACGAGTTCGCCATTGCGCATCAGGTACATAGAGGAATGGTCGATTGCTTCATAGACCCCATTGATGATGGCGTCGAGCAGATCGACCTTTAGCGCTACGTTGCCCGGGGCCACCAGCTGGCTGCCGCTGGTGGCTGTAACGCGGAAGCGCGCGGCATTCGGCGACTGTGCGGCTCCATGAAGCGCCCAGACCGACATCACCAGGCCCATGAGGATGCGGAGAAGYGACAGCGCTCCCCTTGTCTGTCGTTCGACGCGGCTCATTGCGCTGCCCCCACCCGGCTGATGGTCAGGGGCTTGCCGTGGGCATCGCGATTGATCTCCATATGGATACCTCCGGGCATATCCATGCTTGCCGGAAGCTCGTACTGCGGTTCGTCGTAGGCATCGTAGGCGGTGAGTGTGATTGCTCCCTTGGGATTGATTGTCCGGATCTGGTTACCCGGCAAATATTCATTGCGGGTGACAAGCTGGCCTAGCTCGGAATCGCGACGGGACTCGGTCATTCGATCGAGCGCGTCATGGCGCGTCCACTCACCCACCGCCGGCGGAACTGCATCGCGGCTGGGATAGGACTGGAACACAGTCCTACCGGAGGCGTCGTACTCCCGCGATACCACGCTCAGCGTCGAAGCACGGTCCGCCTCGTCATATTCCTGGGTAAGCACAGGCCGCCACATCGAATCGAAATACGTGGCCTTGCGGTAGTTTCCCTGCGCAACCAGCTCCTGCCACTGCCCGGCCATGACACCCGGTGGCAACGGATCGGCGTTTGTGAGCTGGCGGAACCCCAGCGACTTGTTGAACCAGATGGTCGCGTCACCGGCGGGGTAGACTACCTGACTCAATCGTCCCATTGAATCGTAGGCATAGCTGGTGGCGAAGCCGTTCTCGTCGGTTTCAGAGGTTATCCAGCCTTGGTCGTTCACGACGGCCCGCTTCGACTGGCCGCCGGGATAGGTAATCGTCTGCGGATAGCCGCGCTTCCAGTTCAACAGATGAACCGCTGTATCGATTCCGGCCAAACTTCTGGCATCGGCCACGCTGGCAACTGTTCCGTCCGCGTGATACGTCAGATTCTGATCGATCGCACCAAAGCGATAGGTCCGTAACGGCACCGCCAGGGATGGGTCGTAGTCCACGCTGAACATCACATCGTTGGCGCATGAAGCGGGTGCGATGCAAGCGGAACGGCTGACCTGGCCAAGCACCCACAGCGAAGACTGGTCGAAATAGCCAACCGACTCGGTGCGCAGGTAGCCGATGGTGTTGGATCGCGCAATGGCCGTAGGCCGTGAAAACACATCCAGCACCGTACTGGCGCGGGTGTACGCCACGCCGTCCTGCTGGATGGTCCGCTGGATCTGCGGGCGATGGAATTCCCCCTGGAAGCCATCACCATTGAGTCTCAGACTGGTGCCATAACGCGCCGGATATGCTGCGTCTTCCCGGCTCAGGTCGTAGCTGTACGTTGTGGAGCGCAGTACCGAGGTGCCACTACCGACCTCTTCCTGCAGCAGCTTGCCTTCGTTGTAGCGATACGTATTGCCGTAACGGAATCGTCGCCAGCGCCCATCCGTCTCATGCACAGTGGTGATGCTGGATTGGGCACAGCTTTCGGACGTGCACAGCGGTTGCTCGCATTGCGTTGAAGTGTTGTACGGGCAGACCGGGTATTCCTCGGTGGTACCGGGATAGCGGTCGAAGCCGAAATTTGGAAGGTACTCATAGGTCCAATTCGCCGCAGGCATCCCCTTGCCCTGCAGGGTCTTGCTGCGCAGTGTCAATGTGTAGGCGAAAATGGGATAGATCGGAACGTCGTCGGTCGGATCGTTGCCATATCCCCAGTAGGGCGGATTGCTGCCCACCGTTRTCACGTTGCTGCAGGTCAATGGCACATGGCTGCGTCCATGCGGCTGCAGGTCCACCGTGAACGTAGCAACCGCGCCAGACGGGTGAACGACGGTGCCGGTGAGGCTTTCGATCGGGTTGCCGACGTTGCCGATCGACGGCGCAAGGATCTGCTCCGAACAGGTACGGAAGATGTCAGTCGGCAGGACCACCGAGCCGACCGGAAATCCGTCGCCGTTGAGGGGTGGCGTTTCATACTGGGGCACCGGGTGTTCGATGCGCGCCGTCGCAAAATCCAAGAACTGAATATTCCACGCACTTGAGTCAGGCAATTGGACCCGGGTCAGGGTTTTGTAGATTCCGTCAATGGTGTACTGCCAGGTGCGTACGCCGTCGTTGACGGAACTGACAAAACTGCCGGTGTAGTTGATGTTCAGTACGCGGCCATCGCTGGATGCAATGCGGGTCAGCCTTGCCGGTTGGTTCCATGCGTTTGCATAGGTGTACTCGACAGCGTTGCCGAAGCGGTCTTCTACCCGTGTGGCGTAGAGCGCATTGTGTCGACGGTTCAGATACGTCGAATAGGGTGACCCGGTATTCGGGCTGTAGCCGACTACCTGCCGCACCCGACGATCGGAGTTCTGCGCCATCCAATCGAAACGATATTTGGTCCCGTCCGGCGCCAGTGCAATAAACCCCTCCCCGTCGCCATTGCGGATCGCCGCCAGACATGCCACTTGGATCTGCCCGGAGCTGTTCCATGGATAAGACGCTCCATCGGCAGGCGCGGGAGCGTTGACAGCCCGCCGCAGCATCTCTCCACCGCCCGGGACGTTGAGCGTCAGCCCCTGCCAGAAGTCGGAACGCTGATGACGAATCGGCACAGGCGGCAGGGTGGCCGCCGAGCACCGGCGGCCAGGCTGCTCACCGGTATTGATCCAGTCCGGGGCGAACACGCCGCTGATGTTAGGGGCATCGATCTGCCAGTCGGCCAGCATGCCGTCGTTGATGGTGTCCTTGCGATCCTTGACGGAGTACCGGCGCCTCAACTCTACCGGCAGCGCATTGTTGCCAGGGACGCTCACATCCACTACCGAGAAAGCCAGACCGCCGTCGGACAAGCTGACCTCATCGCCCATCAGCGTCGGCCCGAGAGCCTCGACCCTGCTACTGGACGGCAGTCTTCGGTCTAGTTCATCCCAGGAGAAGTTGGCCTCGCTTTGCGCCTTCGCCCCCAGCGGCGCAAAGGCAAGGATCGCCACCAACCCTGCCGCCACGCACTTCCACACTGCACATCCTAGGTGAGCCATCCCTGTCCTTGGATTCACGCATGTGAACGAAACGTGAACTTACGCTATCAGCGCGTTCCGGTGCAAGTGAGGCACGTCTCCATTCGAGTAATCCCCAGCAATGACGAAGGGCGCCCTCCGGCGCCCTTCGTATGTCGACACTGCCGCTTTGGCCTCAGAACTCCAGGTTGTCGATCAACCGGGTGTTGCCGATGCGCGCGGCGATCAGGGCCACGCGGGTGCCGTCGTTGGCGTCTGCCGGCTCGGACAGGTCCGGCAGGCGCACCACGGCATAGTCGACCTGGAAGCCGGCCGCCTGCAGCGCGGCGGTGGCCTCGGCTTCGATCAGGCTGCGGGTCTTGCCGGCGATGAAGCCTTCGCGCATGCCCAGCAGCACCTGGTGGATGGTGGTCGACACCGGGCGCTGTTCGGCGTTGAGGTACTGGTTGCGCGAGCTCATCGCCAGGCCGTCGCCTTCGCGGACGATGTCCCCGCCGACGATCTGGATCGGGAAAGCCAGGTCTTCCACCATCTGCCGGATCACCGCCAGCTGCTGGTAGTCCTTCTTGCCGAAGGCGGCCACGTCCGGCTGCACCTGGTTGAACAGGCGCGAGACCACCGTGCACACGCCATCGAAATGGCCGGGGCGATGCGCGCCTTCCAGCAGGCCGCTGATGCCCGGCACGTTGACGCTGGCCGCCAGCGCCACGCCGAACGGATACATCGATTCGACCGTCGGCAGCCACAGCACGTCACAGCCGGCCTGCTCCAGGCCAGTGGTGTCCGCCTCGGGGGTGCGCGGGTAGCGGGTGAAGTCCTCGTTCGGGCCGAACTGGGTCGGATTGACGAAGACACTGGAGACCACGCGGTCGGCGTACTGCCGCGCCAGCGTGACCAGCGAATAGTGGCCCGCATGCAGGTTGCCCATGGTGGGGACCAGCGCGACGCGCAGGCCCTCGCGCTTCCAGCCGTTGACGACGGCGCGCAGGCGGGACAGTTCGGTGACGGTTTCGATCATGAGGCGTAGGCGTGTTCTGCGTCGGGGAAGGAGCCGTCGCGCACGGCGTCGGCGTAGGCACGGACGGCACCGGCGACCGAACCGCCTTCGGCAAGGAAATCCTTGACGAACTTGGGTCGGCGATGGCCGCTGTCCAGGCCGAGGAAGTCATGCAGCACCAGCACCTGGCCATCGCAGCCGGGGCCGGCACCGATGCCGATGGTGGGCACGGCCACGTCGGCGGTGACCTGGGTGGCAATCGGGGTGGGCACGCACTCGAGCACGATGAGCGTGGCGCCGGCGTCGACCGCGGCCTTGGCGTCGTCACGCAACTGCTGGGCGGCGTCGCCGCGGCCCTGCACGCGATAACCGCCCAGACGCAGCACCGACTGCGGGGTCAGGCCCAGGTGCGAGCACACCGGAATCTCGCGCTCGACCAGGTAACGAATCACGTCCAGTTTGAAGCCGGCGCCTTCGATCTTGACCATCTCCGCACCGGCCTGGAGCAGGCGCAACGAGGCATCCAGCGCGCGCTCGGGGGTGGCATCGGCGCCGAACGGCAGGTCGGCCACCAGCAGCGCCCGCTGCAGCACGCGGGCCACGGCGCGGGTGTGGTAGACCATGTCGTCGGTGGTCACCGGCAGGGTCGAATCATGCCCCTGCACCACCATGCCCAGCGAGTCGCCGATCAGGATCAGGTCCACGCCATTGGCATCGAACGCACGCGCGAAACCGGCGTCGTAGGCGGTCAACATCACCAGCTTCTGCCCGTTGCGCTTGGCCTCGGCCAACGCGGGCACGGTCCAGGGCTTGCTGTCTGCGTGGGTACTCATGAGCTGATAACCGGTGGCGATAAGCGGGGCATTATCCCCCTATTGGCGCGATCCCGCAGGCCGGGACCCGCACCACAGCATCCCGCACGCGGCCGTGCCCGGGAATCACCGCATCCGGGGCGATTTCGGCCAGCGGCAGCAGCGCGAAGGCGCGCTCGTGCAGGTAGGGATGCGGCACCTGCAGCTGCGGCAGGTCGATGACCGCCTCGCCGTACAGCAGCAGGTCCAGGTCCAGCGTGCGCGGGCCCCAGTGCACGCCGAGCGTGCGGACCCGGCCGAAGCCGCGCTCGATCGCCAGCAGCGCGTCCAGCAGTTCCGGCCCGCTCAGCGCGGTATCCAGTAGCGCGGCGGCATTGACGAAGGCCGGCTGGTCTTCATTGCCCCAGGCCGGCGTGCTGTACAGCTGCGAGCGCGCCTGCAGCGTGGTGCGCGGCAATGCGGCCAGCGCCTGGAACGCATCGCGCAGGGTCTGCGCGGCGTCCCCCAGGTTGGCGCCCAACCCGATGCAGGCGACGGTCACCGCTTACTCGCCTGCAGCAGTCCCGCCCGGACGGCGGCGGCGACGGCGGCGCTTGCGCGGTGCGCCGTCCTCATCACCCTCGCCCTCGACGTGCGCGGCATCCAGCGCCGAATCCAGCTCGGTGCCGGACTGCAACTGGGCCTCGCGCCAGAACTCCACATCGGCGCTGTGCTCGCTGGAAGCCACTTGGCGCAGTACCAGGAAATCATAGGCGGCGCGGAAGCGCGGATGGGTCAGTGTGCGGATCACGCGCTTGCGCTGGCGTGAGCTGAAACGGCCCTGCAACAGCCAGATCTCCTGCATGGGCAGGGAGAAGCGGCGCGGCAGCGCGATCGTGGTCAGCTGGTGCAGGGTCACCCGGTCTGCGGCGCGGCGTTGCGCCTCTTCCAGCGCGATGCCCTGCTTCTGCAGGCTGGCCAGCGCGCGGCAGAACGCCGGCCACAGCAACAGCGCGAACAGGAACGAAGGCGACACCGGCTCGTCGTTGGCCACGCGCAGGTCGGTGTTGTGCAGGCCTTCGATGACCATCCGGCGCAACGCGCCGCTGCGGTTGCTGCGCAGTGCGGCGGCACTCTCGGGGAACATCACATCCAGCAGGCCGTAACGCTCCAGGCCCTCGAAGCTGGCCACGCCGTGCCCGGACAGGAACAACTTGAGCACTTCCTCGAACAGGCGCGCCGGCGCGGCTTCGGCCAGAAGGCCGGCCAGGCGCGGCAGCGGTTCGCCACTGGCGTCGTCGATCTGGAAACCGAGCTTGGCCGCCAGGCGCACCGCGCGCAGCATCCGCACCGGGTCTTCCTGGTAGCGCTTCTCGGGGTCGCCGATGAGTTTCATCAGGCGCGCCTGCACGTCTTCGAACCCGCCGGTGTAGTCGCGCACCGAGAAGTCCTCGATGGCGTAGTACAGGGCATTGCAGGTGAAGTCGCGGCGGATCGCATCGTCCTCGATGCTGCCGTACACGTTGTCGCGGACCAGCATGCCGTTTTCCATCTCGCGGTCGCCGCTGCCGTCATCGATGTTGGCGCGGAAGGTGGCCACCTCGATGATCTCGCGACCGAACACGACATGGGCCAGCCGGAAACGGCGGCCGATCAGGCGGCAGTTGCGGAACAGCGCCTTGACCTGCTCGGGCGTGGCATCGGTGGCCACGTCGAAGTCCTTGGGGTTGCCACCGACCAGCAGGTCGCGCACGGCGCCACCTACGAGGTAGCCGGCGAACCCGGAATCCCGCAGCCGGTACAACACGCGCAACGCGTTCGGGCTGATGTCCTTGCGGGAGATGGTGTGCTGGTCGCGCGGAATCACGCGCAGGCTGAACGGTGATGTAGCAGAAGAATTGATGTTGGCGCTTCCGGTTGAGTTTTCGGGATTGCCCAATGGCATCTAGGTCCATATACTAGCGCGCTGCGCAGTTCGCGACAAAGCCTGCTCCCTTCGTCTAGAGGTTAGGACGTGGCCCTCTCAAGGCTAAAACAGGGGTTCGAGTCCCCTAGGGAGCACCAGTCGCGGTGCAGAACGACCAGAAACCCCGCTCCGGCGGGGTTTTTGCGTTGCAGGGCCGGCCAAGCTCAGCCCTCCATCTGCTCCAGCTCCTTGCCTTTGGTCTCGCGCACATAGCGCAGCACGAAGAAGATCGACAGCACCGCAGCCACCGTGTAGATGCCGTAGGCACCGGCCAGGCCGATCCCGGTCAGCAGCACCGGGAAGCTGACGGTAATGGCGAAATTGGCGCTCCACTGCGCCGCACCGGCCACGGCCAGCCCCGAGCCGCGGATCTGGTTGGGGAACATCTCGCCCAGCATCACCCACATCACCGGCCCCCAGGACATGTTGAAGAACACCACATAGACATTGGCCGCGATCAGCGCCAGCCGCCCCATGCCGTCGGACAGTTGCAGCCGGCCGCCGTCCAGGGTGCCACTGGCAAACGCCACGGTGACCAGCGCCAGCGACACCGCCATGCCCAGCGAGCCGACCCACAGTAGCGGTCGCCGCCCGATCCGGTCGATCAGCACGATGGTCAGCAGGCAGGCCCCGATGCTGAGCGCACCGGAGAGCACGTTGATCAGCAGTGCGTCGTTCTCGGAGAAGCCCACCGCCTGCCACAGCACCGCACCGTAATAGAAGACCACGTTGATGCCGACCAGCTGCTGGAACACGGCCAGGCCGATGCCGATCCAGACGACGCGGCGCAGCCCACCGGCGCGCTTGTCGATCAGGTCCGACAGCTGCGGCCGGTGCTGGTCGCCGGCCAGGGAACCCTCGATCTCGGCGACCTTGACCCGCGCCTCCTCCGCGCCGTACAGCCGGGTCAGCACGCCCAGCGCCTGCGCATGCCGCCCCTTGACAACCAGGTAGCGCGGGCTTTCCGGGATGCGCAGCAACAGCACCAGGAACAGCGCCGACGGCAACGCCTGCATCCAGAACATCCAGCGCCAGGCCTCCTGGCCCAGCCACAGCGGTTCGGTCGACGCCCCGGCTGCACGCGCCAGCAGGTAGTTGCTGAGGAATGCACAGAACAGCCCGGTGATGATCGCCATCTGCTGCATCGTGGCCAGCCGACCGCGATAGCGCGCCGAGGCCACCTCGGCGATGTAGGCCGGCGACATCACGCTGGCCGCACCCACCGCGACGCCACCGATCACCCGCGCCAGCACGAACAGCGCCGAGCTGTGCGCCGCACCGGCACCCAGCGCCGACAGCAGGAACATCGCCGCGGCGATGATCAGCACCCCGCGCCGGCCGAGCCGATCTCCCAGGCGACCGGCGAAGAACGCACCGAACGCGCAGCCCAGCAGCATCGAGGCCACCTCGAAGCCGATGCCGGCCTGGCTGGACTGGAAGGTCTGTTTGAGCCCGTCGACGGTGCCGTTGATCACCCCGCTGTCGAAGCCGAACAGGAAACCACCGAGGGTGGCCACGCAGCTGATCAGGACGATGAACGCGGTGTTCTCACCGCTGCTGGCGGATCGGGGAAGCGGTGTGGACATGGACGCACCTGGCCGAAGAAAAGGACGGCCGCCCAACCGCGCGACCACGGGATGGCCGCAGCGTCGCACAGGTGTGGGCAGCGACACCATGCCCGCGGTCGGGATCGGCCCGGAGACGACACGTCCTGTCGCGCATACCGCCGATGCCCACGACCCGTTGCCCCCGGCGGTGGCAGAATGCCCGGCCCTGCCGCGATCCCCCTGCCCTGATGATGCCTGCCGATACCGCCGCCCCCGCCCTGCTGGTCGACAGCCGCTGCACCCACGGCGAAGGCGCGCTGTGGTCACCGCGTCGGCAGTGCCTGTTCTGGGTGGATATCAGCGCGCGGCGGCTGTGGCAGTACGAGGCGTCCATCGGCACGCCCCGCCACTGGCCCCTGCCCGACCGCCCCGGCTGCCTGGCCGAAGGCGAGGATGGCCAACTGCTGCTCGCCCTGGCCGGCTCCCTGCAGCGAGTGGATATCGATGCACCCGATGGCGTGCTGCGCCTGCAGTGGCTGGCCGACGTGCAACCGGAACAGCCCACCACCCGCAGCAACGACGGGCGCACCGATCGCGCCGGCAACCTGGTGTTCGGCACCATGAACGAGGACCCTGCGCGCGAGCCCCTCGGCCGCTTCTACCAGTACAGCACGCGCCACGGCCTGCGCCTGCTGGACCTGCCTGGCGTGGTGATCCCCAACGCGATCTGCTTCAGCGCCGACGGCCGCACCCTCTACTACTGCGATTCGGTGCGGCCGGAGCTGTGGTGCTGTGACTACGACGCCGAGCGCGCGCAGTGCAGCCATCCCCGCCGGTTCGCCCGGCTGGAGGACCCGGCGTGGGAGCCGGACGGGGCGATCATCGATGCCGACGGCAGCCTGTGGAATGCGCAGTGGCGCGCCTCGCGGGTGGTCCGTTACCTGCCCGACGGACGGATCGACCGGATCGTGCCGATGCCGGTCCGCAACCCCACCTGCGTCGCGCTGGGCGGACCGGGGCTGAGCCAGCTGATGGTCACCAGCTCGCGCCTGGACCACAGCCCTGAAGCGCTTGCAGCCGCCCCCTACGCGGGCAGCGTGTTCGTCGTGGAAACCGGCATCGCCGGACTGCCAGAAACCCCGTTCCGCTGGTGATGGGCGCCTGCGGCCGGCCCGGTTGCACCAACAAGTGACATCCAATCCCGCGCCAGCGGCCAACCTGTTCTAGAATTGTCCGGCTTACTGTCGGATCCAGATCCAGCCATGCCTTTTGTCGTCACCGAAAACTGCATCAAGTGCAAACACACCGATTGCGTGGAAGTGTGCCCCGTGGATTGCTTCCATGAAGGCCCGAACTTCCTGGTGATCGACCCGGACGAGTGCATCGACTGCACCTTGTGCGAACCCGAGTGCCCGGTCAACGCGATCTTCCCCGAAGACGACGTGCCCGCTGGGCAGGAAGTGTTCGTCGGCCTCAACGCCGAGCTGGCCAAGGCCTGGCCGGTGTTGACCGTGCGCAAGGACCCGCCTGCCGACGCCGGCGAATGGGATGGCAAGCCGGACAAGCTGCCGCTGCTGGAGCGCTGAGCCACGCC
>NZ_JBFULB010000110.1:0-11804 GCF_056400545.1 Stenotrophomonas sp. P5_A8
CGGCAATGACGCCCTCCCGGCCGCCGCACGCGCCAACGACGGAAGAAAACGATGTACGACGGGATGTTCAGGGGCCGGCTGGTCATGCTGCTGGGAACCTGCCTGCTGGCTGCTTCGGCGGCGGCTGCCGAACCTGCCGGCCCGGTGGTGGGCGGCTGGCGCAACCTGCACTCGGCCAATGGCGCCGATCCCGCACGGCGCGACGTTCCTTTCGCAGTATTGCCGGAGGCGGTGACCAAGGGCGCGCGTTTTGCGATCCTGGACCGCGAAGCCGGGCGCACGGTGTGCTGCCTGGTGGTGGAAAGCGATCGTCTGGATGCCATCGCCCTGGAAACCCGCTATCGCCTGCCCGGGGTGTGGATCGCCGATCTCACCGGTGGTGAGGAATACAACCGCCGCCGCGGCGAGCCGCACATCTACGAAATGAAGCGCGAGGGCGACCTGGTCGGCCACGTCTACAGCGACGATCCAGCCGCTTACAGCGACATGGGCGGGCTGCTGCTGCCCGCCGATGCCGGCATGGACGCCGCCGGCGTGCTGACGCTGGGCGCGGACCGTTACCGCCTGCAGTTCAAGTCGCTGCCCTTCGCCGATGAGAACGGTGCGCTGGACCGCTATACGCTGCAGCCCGCCGCGGCCGCGGCCGCGCCGGCGTTGGTAGTGGAAGTGCCCTTCAGCACCTACTGAGCGCCGCCGGCCGCCACGTGCGGCCAAAGCGTAGCGTGCCGGCTCGGTTACCATGCGTGCCGAGCCCGCCATGCCGGAACGGGCAAGTCCGTGCCCGTCCGTGTCCAACCTTCGCCCGATGCTGTTGTCGCTGTGCCTGTTGCTGGTCGCCTGTGCCACGCAGCCCACCGTCGTGCCGGTGGCTCCGGCCAAGCCGCCCCCGAACCCGGACGCGCTGTGGGGCCTGATCCAGCGCGACTGCGTGGGGACGGGCACGCCGCGCGGTGATTGCCTGGCGGTGGACGCGGCTCCCGGCCGGCGCGATGTGCTGTTCAAGGACGCCCACGGGCGCTACCAGTTCCTGCTGATGCCGCTGGACAAGGTCAGTGGTATCGAGAGCCCCGCGCTGCTGCACACCGATGCGCCCAACTATTTCGCCAGTGCATGGGCGGCACGCTGGCGTACCGAACAGGCGCTGGGCCAGCCACTGCCGCGCGAGGTGGCCAGCCTGGCGCTCAATTCGCCGCATGGCCGCTCGCAGCACCAGCTGCACATCCACATCGACTGCCTGCGCACCGACGTGCTGGCGCAACTGCGGCGCATGGACGCTGGCATCGGCACGCACTGGCAGCGCCTGCCCGCACCGCTGCGCGGCCACGTCTACCAGGCCCGGCGCGTGCGCGGCGAAGTGCTTGCCGTCGACCCGATCCAGCTGCTGGCCCATGAGCTGGCCGGCGTGCACGATCTCGGCCACTGGTCGCTGGTGGTGAGCGGCGCACGCGAGCGCGATGGCACGCCCGGCTTCCTGCTGCTGGCGACCCGCCTCGATCCGGCCACCGGCAACGAGGCCAGTGGCGAAGAATTGCAGGACCATGCGTGTGCTGCGGTCACCGGCGCCGACGGCCCGCTCGACGGGGTGCGCTGAGCGGCGTCTTCGCTGGGCTAGAATCGCCGCTCTGTCGACAGGCGCTTTGTGGCGCGCAGGAAGCGAACCATGCCGGAGAAGTTTGAATCGATGCGTCACCGCGCCGCTGCCGCGCTCGGCCTGCTGCTGCTGGCCGACGTCGCCGGCGCCGCCGCGCCCGTGCACGACCGTGCCGGCAACCGCCTGGAGGCGCTGATCGAACAGCCTGGCCGCGCCACCGCGGGTAGCGATGATGGCACTGCCTCGCCGCGTTTCTGCACGGAGGACCGGCAATGGTGCGTGCGTACGCGGCGCGACGGCGATCCGTCGGCGGCGCAGCTGGAGGTGGAGCATCGTCCCGCTGGCGAAACCGAACCGAGGCTTCGCTACATTCCGATGCCGGATCCGGACGCCCGGGCGAGTGAGCGGCCATGGCCCTTCATCGTGCGCATGGCACCCCGGATCGGTGCTCCCCAGGTGCCCTCGGACCCGCAGCAGGCCGCGTTGGAGAATGTGCTGGTCGGCGTGGTGAGCGAGGCCAGTGCCGGCTATTCCGGCGGCGGGTCGGATGCTGGGAAGCTGCGGCTGAGCCGGCTCTACCACCAGCAGGACGGTATCCAGATCGACCCGGACGTGCTGATGGTGCCGGCTGACGGCCATGCGATGATCCGCGCCTGCTTCGGCCAGGCCGATGAAGCGCGTCGCGCCGGCGCCTGCCACGACGAGTACAGCTTCAGCATGACGCTGACCCTGGATCCGGCCGGGCAGGGCATGCCCGTGCTGCGCTACCGGACCACCGCCACCCGGTTTCCGGCGGGCGCTTCACGGTTCCAGGATGCCTCGACCAAGGGGCCGCTGCGCAAGCGCGACCTGCGGATCCAGACCGATCCGACCTGCTCCTACCAACGGACCTTCCGCTTCGTTGGCGGAGCGTATGTGCCGGATACGCCATTGCCCGGGTGCGAGGAGTTCACCGAACTGTAGGGCCGCGCACGCTGGCATGGCTTTCGGCAGGGCGCATATCGTCATGCAGCCACGTTATAGTGGCCAATCAATGCGGTGCCCGCTTTCGCGCCCGGGCTGTCTGGCGCGTCGTACCTGACCTATTCCATGACTGCTGAAACGACTACTCCGCCGGCACAGGCTTCCGGCCCGCTGTTCTACCGCCAGCCGCTGCCGCTGCAATCGGACAAGCACGCCAACTGGCGCCTGAAGCAGGGCACCGTGGCCTTCGCGGCCGAAACCAACGCCATTCCGGCGGTGGTCGGTGAGTTCGGCCTGGCCGCACAGCACTTCCCGATCCTGTTCACCGGCAGCGATGCCGCCCCGATCGTGGCCGTGGGCCTGGCCCGCAACAACCTGTTCATCGACGGCGAYAAGTGGGCCGAAGACACCTACGCACCGGCCTATGTGCGCCGCTATCCGTTCGTGTTCATGCAGGCAGAGCCGGAAGGCGACTACATGCTGGCCATCGATGCCGATGCCGAGCACGTCAACCAGGGCACCAGCGAAGAAGGCGAGCCGCTGTTCGCCGACGGCAAGGCGACCGAACTGGTCGACAGCGCCATGCGCTTCTGCGGTGATTTCACCCGTGAGCACGAGCTGACCCGCCAGTTCTCGGCCGCCATCAAGGCGCAGGACCTGCTGATCGAGCGCAGCATCGATGTCACCCTGAACACCGGTGAGCAGATGTCGGTCAACGGTTTCCACGTGGTCGACGTGGAAAAGCTGGCCAAGTTGCCCGACGACGTGGTGCTGGCCTGGCACCGCAACGGCTACCTTGCCCTGGTCCACCACCACCTGAGTTCGCTGGCCCGCTTCAATGCGCTGGTCCAGCGCCAGAGCCTGCAGAGCGCTGCCAAGGCCTGATTGCCGCAGCAACGTGGTGCAGAAAGAGACGGCGGCCGCAGGGCCGCCGTTTTCGTTATATGCATATCCCGGGCGGTCATTTCCCGGGCAGGTCCCCATTCAGCAGACTGGCCCGCCCTCCGGACCCCCTGCGGCAATGGCTTGCCCGCACCGGAGCGACTCTCCCAATCTGGAACCTGCATGTCTCTGCTCCGTCGTCCGTTGCGCCTGCGCCCCCTGGTCGTGTCCCTGTTGCCCCTGCTCGGAATCAGTCCGCTGGCGCTTGCCGCCGACGGCGCCGCCCCCACTGAACTGGAAGCGGTGAAGATCACCGGCTCGCGCATTCCGCGCGCCAGCGTGGAAGGGCCGTCGCCGGTCACCGTGATCACCCAGGAGCAGATCGAGGCGCAGGGCTACCGCAGTGCCTTCGAGGCGCTGAGCGCACTGACCGAAAACACCGGCAGCGTGCAGGGTGAGGATTTCGGCAACACCTTCACCCCGGCCGCCAACACCATCAACCTGCGCGGCCTTGGCCCCAACCGCACGCTGGTGCTGGTCAACGGCCGCCGGCAGTCCGACTACCCGCTGGCCTACGAAGGCTCGGTCAACGTGGTCAACCTGGCCAACATCCCCAGCGCGCTGATCGACCGCATCGAGGTGCTCACCGGCGGTGCGTCGGCGGTGTACGGCTCGGATGCGATTGCCGGCGTGGTCAACATCATCCTGAAGAAGTCCTACGAAGGTGTGGGCATCAACGTCAAGGCCGGCACCACCGAGCAGGGCGGCGGCGACAACCAGCGCCTGCAGGTGGTCGGCGGCAGCTCGACCGACCAGTGGGACGCGATCTTCGGCCTGGAGATCGCCAACCGCAAGGCGATCTACGGCTCGCAGCGCGACTTCATGGACTCGCTCACCGACGATCCGCGCGGCGTGACGCCGCTGGCCACGGCGGTGGCCTACCGTCGCAACGCCAGCACCGGCACCTACATCGATCCCGGCCTGGCGGGCTGCGATGCCAGTGCCGGGTTGTATGGCGGCAGCGTGTTCCGCGCGCAGAACCCGCGGCAGGGCGCGTACTGCGGCAGCAACGAGGCCGCGGCCACCTTCTGGACCGTGCAGACCGAGAAGCGCAACATCGATGCCTACAGCGCGCTGACCTGGCACCTCGACGACCGCCAGGAGCTGTTCGCCGACGTGGCCATCGGCACTGCGCGCATCTACAACAACACCCGCGCGCCCAGCTGGACCTCCTCGCGCAACTATTTCTACAACCAGAACAGCGGCCAGCTGGAAAGCTGGTATCGGCGTTTCGCGCCGGAAGAAATCGGTGGCGTGCAGCGCAATGCCAACCGGTTCCTGGAAACCTCATGGTCGTTCAACGTGGGCGCACGCGGCAGCCTGGGCGGCTCGGACTGGGACTACGAAGCGGCCTACAGCCGTTCGCGTTACGAAAACCGCACGCGCCGCCCGGTGCTGCTGGCCGGCATCAACGACTACCTGCTCGGGCCGAAGCTGGGCACCCGCAGCGGCGTGGACGTGTATGCCCCGGACCCGGCGCGGCTGTACCAGCCGTTGACCCCGAACGAATACGACGATTTGTCCACCACCCAGGAAAGCCGCAACGCCGCGTGGCTGCAGGCGGCCACCTTCAGCGTCAATGGCCAGCTGTTCGACCTGCCCGGCGGACGTGCCGCGCTGGCGGCGGTGCTGGAAGCAGGCAGCCAGGGTTACAACAACCGGCCGGACCCGCGCCTGGCCACTGGCGAGTTCTGGAACACCAGCGCCGGCATCCCGGCCGGCGGCGAGCGTGACCGCTATGCGGCCGGCGTGGAACTGCAGTTGCCGCTGCTGGAGCGCCTGACCGCTACCGTGGCCGGTCGTTACGACCAGTACCGCGCGGCCGGCGACCACATCGGCAAGGCTACCTGGAGTACCGGCCTGGAGTTCCGACCGTTCGACACCCTGCTGCTGCGCGCGAGCGCGGCGACCAGTTTCCGTGCGCCGGACATGAACTATGTCTTCGCCAGCGAAACCCGCGGTTACAACCCGGGCATGACCGACTACTGGCGCTGCCGCAGTGCCGGCCAGGCCTATGACGACTGCGACTACAGCGGCCTGTCCATCGACTACACCAGCGGTGCCAATCCGCAGCTGCAGCCGGAGACGGCCAAGTCCTACGGCGCGGGGTTTGTGTGGTCGCCCTCGCCGAATGTCGACTTCACCGCCGATTACTACGACATCCGCATCGACCAGGAAGTGACCAATCTGGATTCCTCGCGGATCCTGCGCGACGAAGCCGATTGCCGGCTTGGCCAGACCGTGGGCGGGGAAGCGCGCGACATCAACTCGGCACAGTGCCAGGACGCGCTGTCGCGGGTGATCCGCAACCCGGCCGACGCCGCGGTGCAGCCCAACCAGGTGGTGCGCGTGTTGATCAACCCGATCAACGCCGCGTCCGAGTCGGTGCGCGGCATCGACCTGAAGGCGAACACGCGCTGGGATGCCGGCCGATACGGCCAGTTCTCCGCGCGCCTGGCCTACTCGCTGGTGATCGATCACGAATACCGCCWGTTCGCCGAGGACGAGGCGACCGACCAGCGCAATTCGCTGGATTCCTACCAGTGGCGCAGCAAGGTCAACGGCAGCGTGACCTGGGCGATCAACGACTGGACCGCCACCCTGTACGGCATCCGCTACGGCTCGCTGCCCAAGACCGACGGCAGTGGTCGCATCGCGCCCTACATGACCTACAACGCCAGCGTGTACCGCAAGCTCAGCGACAACGCGAGCGTCGGCCTGATCGTCAACAACCTGCGCGACAGCCGTCCACCGGCAGACAGGAACGGCGGCGGCTGGCCGTTCTACCCGGTGGGCAACTACGATCCGTACGGTCGCCAGCTGTGGCTGGAGTTCGATTACCGGTTCCTGTGATCGAGGCCATGACGTAACCCCAGGAAAGGCCCGGCATCTGCCGGGCCTTTCTGCACGCAGGGTCAGCGCGGGTGCGCCAGCCATGGCCATCCCAGCGACACCAGGATCGACACCGACAGGGCGATCAGGACCACGCCGGTCGTCCGCTCCAGCCACGGCAGTGCGCGCGCGAACCGGCGCAGCACCGCCGGGTGCCCGATCACCGTAGCGACCAGCAGGTCCCACAGCAGCACGACGCTGAACATCCAGCCGGCATAGAACAGCTTTGCGCCGGTGCCGGTGGCCGGTCCCTGCAGCATCGCGGCGAGGGTGGCGTAGAACAACGCATTCTTCGGGTTCAACAGGGCCGAGAGCGCACCCAGTCCGGCGGCTTTCCACCAGCCGCCGGCAGAGGCGGTCGCGCCGGCCTGCGCCGTGCCACGCAACTGCACCAGCCCACTGCCGCCGGCATGTCGCAGAAACACCGCGCCCAGGTAGATCAGGAATGCGCAGCCCACCAGCTGCACCGCGATGAAGGCTGCGCTGTCGACGCGCAGGATGGCCAGGCCGGCGAACGCGGCACCGATGAACACGCCATTGCCCAGCGCGATGCCTGCGCAGGCACCGCTGGCCGTGCGCCAGCCGCGTGCGATGGCCGTGCGCGCGACCAGAAAAAAGTCCGGCCCGGGCGAGAGCAGGGCGAGGAAGTGCACGCTGGCGACAATCAGGAACTGTTCCATTCAATCCGGTACAGGCAGGCTACGGGCGGCCAGTGTGGTGTTCGCGGCCGGTCCGGTATTGAACGTAATTGCGCGTTCTCAGCGCCGATAGTGGCCGGGCGTGGTTGCCGCATGTGCCTTGAACACACGCTGGAAATGGCTCTGGTCGGCAAAGCCCAGGCCGTGGGCGACGCTGGCCATTGCTTCCCCGTCGCGCAGTTGCTGGCGCGCCTGCCGGATGCGCTGGTCCATCTGCCAGGCATGCGGGGTCAGGCCGGTGGCGCGGCGAAAGGCGCGGATCAGTTGATAGCGGCTCATGTGGACCGCGGTCGCCAGCTCGGCCAAGGGGGGCGTACGCGACAACTGCCCACGCAGCTGCGCCATCGCCGGCTGCAGGCGGTGATGCAGTGACGCCGCGTCGGACCCCAGAGCAACGGGCGTACCCGGTGGCTGCTCAAGATCGCCGACGAACGCGATCAGTGCGGCGTCCTTTTCTTCGACCGCCGCGTCGGAGAACAACAGGGTGTTGAGCGTGCAGTAGTCGCGATAGCGGCTACGGTCGTCCGAGACGTGGACCACCCCAAGGTGTCGGGTCGATGGCGGCGGCGATGATTCGTCGCGGAGACTGCCCAACCAGTCTGCATCGAGATGCAGCATCTGGTAACTCCAGGCATGGCCGGGCATCGGATTGCAGGCGTGCACACAGCCAGCGGGAACGGCGACCACGCTGCCCGCCTGCAGCACCCGGGAGCCACTGGACGCGCCGCTGAAGACGCTGCGCCCGGCATCCACCGCGCCGATGGAGAACGTGTCGTGGCTGTGTGGTCGATAGCAGGCGCGACTGTCGCAGGCGCGGCGGCTCTCGACATGGGGCAGTGACGGATCACGCCAGAATTCAGTGGTGGGACGCATGCGGGGTTCCGTGACGCGAGAGGGGCAGCCTGCTCAGGATGCCATGGCTGGCAGCGGCATCGCAGGCCCGCGCGCGGCGCATTGCGACAGTGAACCGGCTGGAACGCGTCATCTGCGCTATCGTCCGCGTTCGAATGACCCGCCAGGAGGCGCCAGCATGCCCATCACTTACCGCACCGCCGTCGCCGATGACGCTGCCCACTGCATCGACCTGCGCGGGCGCACCCGCGAGAACGCCTTCTCGGTCGCGCAGCTGGCCGCGTTGGGCATCACCGTGGAGAGCTGGGCGGACGGCATCGCGCAGGGTGCGTTCCCCGGCCACGTGGCCGAGGCCGATGGGCACATGGTCGGCTACTGCTTCGGCGATCGCGACACTGGCGAGATCATCGTGCTGGCGCTGCTGCCGGACTGGGAAGGCAAGGGCATCGGCAAGGCCTTGCTGGCACGAACGGTGGAGGACTTCCGCGGCTGGGGTTTCGAGCGCCTGTTCCTGGGGTGCGCGGCCGATCCGGCGGTGCGCTCGCACGGCTTCTATCGTCACCTGGGGTGGCGGCCGACCGGGGAAATCGATGATCTGGGCGATGAGGTGCTGGAGTACCGGGTCGCAGGGTGAGCGGCGCGATGTTCGACGTCGGGTAGTCCGCGTGTCGTGGTAGGTGCATGGCTTGCAGCGGATGGAATGCCACGTGGGTCGCGGTAGCTGCGGTGCGTGCGCAGGATGCTGGCGGCAGGTCAGGGAGACTGCCGATGCCATCGCGATCCACCGCACTACCGACGCTCTGTTTCTGGCTATGGGTGTCTGCCGTGACACCTGCTGGTGCAGCGACACCGGCGCCCACGCCCACGCCAGAGGTGCAGCAGATCCACAAATGCCGCGTCGATGGCGTGGCCACGTTCCAGCGCCATGCATGCGCCGCCGGCCAGGCCGAACAGGCGTGGGAGGTCGATGTGGTGCCAGCCGAACGCCGGCATGCGGCCCGGATCGAGGCGATCCGGCGCGAACTGCAGGCGCGCAAACGTGCACTGGACGCACAACGCGCACCGCCGCACCACCACCGCCATTCACGCACGCGGCACCGCGACGGTGCCGCGCCGAAGCGACGCGCGCGGGCACCGCCCGGCGCAGTCATCTCGCTGCATCATCGGCCGCAGGCCTGCGCAACTGCCCGACGCCAGCGCGAGACGGCGTATATCAGGGCGGGGATGAAACG
Source organism: Stenotrophomonas sp. P5_A8 (assembly GCF_056400545.1). Lineage (NCBI taxonomy): Bacteria > Pseudomonadati > Pseudomonadota > Gammaproteobacteria > Lysobacterales > Lysobacteraceae > Stenotrophomonas > Stenotrophomonas sp. P5_A8. Next base: position 9,171 of record NZ_JBFULB010000110.1, read on the forward strand.
CAGCTTCGCGCTGAGCCGGCGCATGGACGACCGCGTCTACCGCGCGTGCCGTTGAGCGGCCGCTTGCTCAGGGCGTGCGTTGCGCCGGCCGGGACATCAGGTAGTGCGCCAGCGCATCGAAGGCAGGCAGGGTCGTCGGATCATTGGCCGCGTTGCCTGCGATGGGGTGCGAGCCGAAGCGGGCAATCACCACCTTGGCGGCCGGGTCGGGCCAGGTCGCGAAGACCGGCGTTGAAGCCACCGCCGGCGAACGGCGTGCCGGTGGAATCGACCGTGTAGTAGGCGTCCTGCTCGGCGCCCAGGTGTTGCCAGATGCGCTCGGACAGCAGCGTGGAGACCGGCTTGCCGGTGCGCCGGGCGATGACCCAGCCGAGCGTGTCGGAACGGGCTGCATGGATAGGGTGTTGCAGGGGAAGGCGACGGACACGCGGGGAAACGCGGCAGTGGCGCGCGTTCGGGGCAGGCTCCCTGCGATGCAGGGAGCCGCCTGGCTTACGGGTTGCCGGTCTCGCCAGCCGGTGCCGGGGACACCGGGGCGCTGGCCTCCGGCGGCGGCAGCGACAGCTCCGGGTTGCCCTGCTGGGCCTGCAGTGCCTGGATGCGCTGGTTCAGGGCGTCCAACTGGCTGTGGGTGCTGCGCAGGTCGGTGCTGAGCGACACGGCCTGCTGCTTGGCCTGCTGGATCGAGCTGCTGACCTGCAGCGATTGCTGGCGCTGCAGATCGGCTTCCTGCTGCAGGCTGCGCAGGCGCTGTTCGTTGTAGGCGACCAGGTTTTCGGTGTAGCGCTTGCCGGCTTCGAGGCGGGTGGTGTCGATATACACCTGGGCCAGTTCCTCGGTCTGCTGCACGAAGGTGCGGTAGACCTTTTCGGCGTTGTCGACCGAGTCGGTCTTGATGACGCGCCAGAAATCCTTGTCGTGGAACAGCGCGGCGTAATACTGCAGCGTGGCGGTATTGAACAGCAGGCTCGCGCCGTAGCTGCCGTTGTAGGTGGTCCGCAGCTCGGTGAGCTGCTGCGAATCCATCAGCTGGCGCAGTTCGTCCACGCTGTTGCGCACCACCGGCGCGCTGCGCGCCGGTTCAGCGGGCTCACCCTTGGGCGCGCGCGCGGCCAGTGCCTGCGGCACCATGCTCAGCGACAGCAACACCAGACTGCCAGCCAGGATGGTCCGGCCGGTGGATACAACCCCTTTTCTCGCTCGCATCATCAGGCCGTCCAGAATGGCTCAATCGGTGAAAGTTCGTCTGTGAAATCCCAGTCCCCACAGAAGTCTAGCATGCAGCCCGTGCCGCGCCGACAGCGCTGCGCCAGGCTTAATAGACCAGCTGGGCCGGGTTGCACTGCACCGCCTGCAGGTGCACGTCGGTGCGTCCCAGTTCCAGGCCCAGCACCAACGCGAGGGTCTGGGTGAGGAGGGTACCGACGCCGTTGAGCAGCGGCTTGAGCAGGCCTTCCAGCACCGGCCGCAGCAGGGTGCACAGCAGGCCGCTGCAGGCCACCGCGTTGGTGCCCGGGTCGATGATGCTGCCKCTGCCCTGGTGGGCGTCGAGCATGCCGTTGGGCGCGGTTTGCAGGTAGGAGGCCAGGTTGCTCTTGAGGCAGTTGTTGTAGCTCAGCAACACGCTGACCAGGCCGCTGCAGCGGTTGATCGCCAGGCCACCGAGCAGCGTGCCGAGCAGACCGTCGAGCACCCCCAGGCCCTGTCCGGTCACCACCGCGCGATACCCGTCCCAGGCCGCGCCGTCTTTGTAGCAGGTGGTGAGACCCAGCGGTGGGCAGGCGTAGGGCACGCCCTTGGCGACCTGCCAGTCGCCGAAGGGCTCGATGCCCTGCGCAACCGAACCGTTGCGCAGCAGGGCGATGGTTTTGTCCACGTCATAGCGGGCATTGCCCGTATTGGCGGCCTTGAGAAACTGGTCGGCCAGCTGGGTGGCGGTATCGCCATTGCCCATGCCCTTGGCGGCCGGGTTGAGCATGCCGCTGAGCACGCGCAGCAACTCGCGCACCAGGTCGGTGACGGCATTGCCGATCTGCGCGCCGTTGATCCAGGTCGACCTGGTTTCGCCCGGCGACAGGGTCACGGTTTCATCATGGGTGAGGGCGTTGAGCTTGATCTGGTCGTTGATCAGCGGCGCGCCGAGCAGGGTGAGCAGTTGTTCGTTCTGCAGGCTGGCATCGCAGACATTGCGGGTGGAGAACCTGGCACTGTCGGCCACCTTGCCGACGCAGGCGCGCAGCACCGAGGATTCGACCCGGATGCTGGCGGTGACCGGCTGCGCGGCGCATTGCAGGCTGGTCAGGGTGCCCATTGCGTTGGTGACGTCGGCATATACGGGCAGGCGCAGGCGGATGCCGAGCAGGCCCAGCACCTTGCCGATGCCCAGCAGCAGATTGTTGCTGTCGATGTCCAGGTTGACCCGCACCTGCGCGTTGTAGGCGCGCGTGCCGACCCCGCCGATCGCGATCGACGGCGGCTCGATGATGGCGGCCTTGGCCTGGACCAGGCCGAGCACGTTGAGGTTGTTGACCGCTACGCCCTTGCCGCTGTTGGCGATGCTGATGCTGGTGGTGATCAGGTCCAGTGCGTTGACCTCGGCCTGCAGCGCGGCCGAGGCCGGGCCGTCCGGGGCGA
>NZ_JBFULB010000111.1:0-22094 GCF_056400545.1 Stenotrophomonas sp. P5_A8
CGGTAGAGCGGACCGTTGGTCCGCTGCACCACCAGGGGCAAGAGAGACCGGACGCGTGCCATGGGCCTTTCCTCCCTCCCGCGTCACCAGCGCCGCCGCCTTCCCGGCGACGGCCCTGGCGAGGCCCATGCAGCGTTCGGCGCACCAGGGGGCGGCCATGTGCAAGTGGCCGCCCGCTGACCTGACACCGGCCAGCAACACACCGCCGGTTCCATCCACCATCGGGACATGCGCATGAAATTGATCTCCGCCATCATCCGGCCGTTCAAGCTCGACGAGGTCCGCGAGGCCCTCTCCGATGCGGGCGTGTCGGGCATCACCGTGACCGAAGTCAAAGGCTTCGGGCGCCAGAAGGGCCACACCGAGTTGTATCGCGGCGCGGAGTACGTCGTGGATTTCCTGCCGAAGATCAAGATCGAAACGGTGGTCACCGACGATCGCCTGGACGCGGTGGTCGAAGCGATCCAGAACGCGGCCGGCACCGGCAAGATCGGCGACGGCAAGATCTTCGTGACTGCGGTCGAACAGGTCGTCCGCATCCGCACCGGCGAAATCGGCGCTGACGCGCTCTAACCCCACTCGGAGCCCACAATGAAGACCTCTTTGTTCACCGGGTGGCAAGCCCGGTTCCATGCCGTGTGCCTGATGATGCTGATCAGCGCGCTGGCCGTTGGTGCGTTCTCCAGCACGGCCCATGCGCAGGCCCAGGTCACCCCGGTGCCCTCGGAAACCGTCGCGGTCGAGCCGCTTCCCACCGCCGCCCCGGCACCGGCTGTTGAAACTGCCGCCGCGGCCGCGCCCACCTTCGACCACGGCGACGTGGCCTGGATGCTCACCTCCACCCTGCTGGTGCTGCTGATGGTGGTGCCCGGCCTTGCGCTGTTCTACGGCGGCTTGGTGCGTTCGAAGAACGTGCTGTCCATCCTCAGCCAGATCCTGGTGGTGTTCTCGCTGATCCTGATCCTGTGGGTGGCCTACGGCTACAGCGCGGTGTTCAGCGAAGGCAACGCCTTCTTCGGCTCGTTCACCCAGTTCGCCTTCCTCAAGGGCTTCGGTCCCGACACGGTAGGCAACACGCCGATCAAGGGCCTGCCGGACTATCTGTTCGTCGCCTTCCAGTCGACCTTCGCCGGCATCACCACCGCGCTGATCGTCGGCGCCTTCGCCGAGCGCATCAAGTTCAAGGCGGTGCTGCTGTTCTCGGCGCTGTGGTTCACCCTGAGCTACATCCCGATGGCACACATCGTGTGGGGCGGCGGTTACCTCGGCGCGATGGGCGCGATCGATTTCGCCGGTGGCACCGTGGTCCACATCAACGCTGGCGTGGCCGGCCTGGTGGGCGCGTACTTCGTCGGCAAGCGGATCGGCTATGGCCAGACCGCGCTGAAGCCGCACAACGTGCCGTTCACCTACATCGGCGCGATGCTGCTGTGGGTGGGCTGGTTCGGCTTCAACGCCGGCTCGGCGGCCGCCGCCGACACCGTCGCCTCGCTGGCCTTCATCAACACCATCCTCGCCACCGCGGCCGCGGTGCTGGGCTGGACCCTGGTTGAAGCGGTCAGCAAGGGCAAGCCCTCGGCACTGGGCGCGGCGTCCGGTGCGGTGGCCGGCCTGGTCGGTATCACCCCGGCCTGCGGCACGGTGGGTCCGCTCGGCGCGATCGTGATCGGGCTGGTGGCCGGCGTGGTCTGCGTGTGGGGCGTCACTGGCCTCAAGCGCCTGCTGCGCGTGGATGACACCGCCGACGTGTTCGGCGTGCACGGCATCGGCGGCATCGTCGGCGCGCTGCTCACCGGTGTGTTCAGCGCGCAGTCGCTGGGCGGCACCAAGGCCGATCTCGACATCGGCCACCAGGTCTGGGTGCAGCTGGTCAGCGTCGGCTTCACCATCGTCTGGTGCGCCGTGGTCACCGTGGCCATCCTGCTGGTGGTGCGCCTGGTGTTCGGCCTGCGCGTCACCGAAGAAGCAGAACGCACCGGCCTGGACGTGACCTCGCACGGCGAATCGGCCTACGAGGCCTGATCGCCGCAACCGCGTAGTGCGGGGCGCTGCCCGGCACCGACAGAGACAAGAAACGAGAGAGAGACGTTGTAYGTTCGCCGGCGGCCTTCGGGTCGCCGGCTTTTTGTTGGGGATGTCGCCAACGGCAGCCACGCATGGCGTGGCGCTACCAGGTCGAATGCGCGGGTAGCGCGACGCCAGGCGTGGCTGCGCTTCGCGACGCGGGCACAACGGTCGGATCCCGCCACGCCGGGCATCCCCGCGCCCAATCCCGCACAATGTGGTCATGCCCCCGATCCGCACCTTGCTGCCGCTGCTCGCCTGCCTGCTGCTCAGCGCCTGCGCCACCCCCCCGGTCCGCAGCCCGCTCGCCAGCTGGGTGCCCTCGCCGAATCACAACGCGCGCGACCCGGTGATCATCGTGCTGCACCACACCGACCAGGATTCGGTGCAGCAGAGCCTGGACACCCTGCGCAGCGCCAACAGCGGCGGCAAGGTCAGTTCGCACTATCTGGTCGGCGCCGATGGCCGCATCTACCAACTGGTCGGCGACGACCGCCGCGCCTGGCACGCCGGCCCCGGCCGCTGGGGCACGATCACCGACCTGAACTCGGCCTCCATCGGCATCGAGATCGACAACGATGGCGACACCCCGTTCGCGCCCGCGCAGATCGATGCGTTGATCCGCCTGCTGGACGACCTGTGCACGCGCCTGCGTATTCCGCGCACGCAGATCATCGCCCACGCCGATCTCGCCCCCACCCGCAAGCAGGACCCCAGCCGCTTCTTCCCATGGCAGCAGCTGGCCCAGGCCGGCTTCGGCGTGTGGCCGCGCGACAGCGACGGCGCCGCACCGGCAGGATTCGATGCGTACCTGGCGCTGCAGACCTTCGGCTACCCGCTGGACGACCGCGATGCCGCCGTCGGCGCATTCCATCGCCGCTTCCGCGGCCGCGACGACCTGCCCGCCACACTGGATGCCGAAGACGCCCGCATCCTGCATTCGCTGCTGCGGCAGACGCCATAACGGCGGCGCGATCCCAGGACCAATGACGATCCCACGCCTCATCGCCGCACGCCGACGTCCTGTGGCACTGGTCCTCACGCGCACCCGAGAACCGGTAGAGCCGACCGTTGGTCGGCTGCTCTCCCTCACACACCCCGCGCGGTCGTACCGCCAGCCGACCAACGGTCGGCTCTACGATTCCAGCCGCGTCAGCCGACCAACGGTCGGCTCTACGATTCCAGCCGCGTCAGCCGACCAACGGTCGGCTCTACCATTTCAGGACCCTCGCCCATGACGATCCCACGCCTCACCGCCGCCTGCCGACTTCCGGCGGCATTGCTCATTGGCCTGGCCCTGCTGACCAGCTGCGCCGTGTCCCCGCAGCGCCCCAGCGCGCCCGGCAACACCTACGTCAAGGCCGCCTGGACCGCGTTGCCCGCCGTCTCCGATGCCGACCTGCAGTCCGGCTTCGCGGCGTGGCGCAGCAGCTGCCCACGGTTGAAGACCGATGCCACCTGGGCGGGCACCTGCAGCGCTGCGGCAAACGTCGCCACCAGCCCGGCTGCCATCCGCCAGTTCCTGCAGAACACCCTGGATGTCTACGCGCTGCGCGCCGGCGGCAACCGCGCCGACGGCCTGATCACCGGCTACTACGAGCCGATCTATCCCGGCAGCCTCGTCCGCACCGCCAAGGCGACGGTGCCGGTATACGGCGTACCCACCGACATGGTCAGCGTGCAGCTGGACAGCCTCTACCCCGAGCTGAAGGGCAAGCGCCTGCGCGGTCGCGTAGATGGGCGCGTGCTCAAACCCTATGACGATGCCGCAACCATCGCCGCCAAGGGCGTCAAGGCCCCGGTGCTGGCCTGGCTCACCCATCCGATGGACCTGCAGTTCCTGCAGATCCAGGGCTCGGGCCGCATCGTGCTGGACGACGGCCGCCACCTGCGCATCGCCTACGCCGACCAGAACGGTCATCCGTACCGTCCGATCGGCCGCTGGCTGGTGGAGCAGGGCGAACTGAAAAAAGACGACGTCACCATGGACGCCATCCGCACCTGGGCCAACGCACATCCCACCCGCATCCCGGAACTGCTGGCCAGCAACCCCAGCTACGTGTTCTTCGCCAAGGGCCCCGACGGTGACCAGGGCCCGCGTGGCTCGCTCAACGTGCCGCTCACCGCCGGTTACAGCGTCGCGGTAGACCGTACCGTAGTGCCATTGGGTAGCCTGCTGTGGCTGTCCACCACGCGCCCGGATGGCACACCGGTGGTGCGCCCGGTCGCCGCACAGGACACCGGTGGGGCCATCGCCGGCGAAGTGCGCGCGGATCTGTTCTGGGGCACCGGCGACGCGGCCGGCAAGCTGGCCGGGGACATGAAGCAGAAGGGCAGCCTCTGGATGCTGTGGCCGAAGGGCGCGGCGTTGCCGAAGGCGCCGGCGGATAGCTGACCGCGTTGTCGGCCCGTAAACGCGGGCCGGCGCGGGAAGCAAAGCTCCGGTATAAAAAGGGCCGCCGCCGCACCACGGGAATGACCATGCAGGTCAAGCGCATCATCGCCAACATCGCGACGTCCGATCCGGCGTCGGCGGACAGCTTCTATCAGGGTATCCTGGGGCTGGAACTTGCCATGGACCACGGCTGGATCCGTACGTATGCCGGCAACGGCGACATGCAGGTGCAGGTCAGTTTCGCCCAGCAGGGGGGGGCGGGCACCCACGTGCCGGACCTCTCAGTGGAGGTCGATGACCTGGATGAAGCACTGCGCAGGGTGCGAGCGGCCAACATCGCCATCGAGTACGGACCGGTCCGTGAGCCGTGGGGCGTGCGACGGTTCTACGTCCGTGACCCGCTGGGCCGGCTGATCAACCTCCTGCAGCATGGGTGAGGCCGGCGACACACATGTCGACATAGGGAGGAACAGCATGAAAATCACGGGTTTTCTGGTGATGGATGCCGAAGGTGACGAGATCGATGCCGATCCACACGGCAACAACATTGCATTCTGCTGTTTCGAATGCGCCTATCCCGTCCTCGCTGTAGCACTGGAAAATCAGCGGGGAAGCGACGAAGACCATCCAGCGGTTTGCAGGGGCTGCGCGGCAAAGTACTTCCTGGACGTTCGGGAGCACGCGGAGAAGCTTTACATCCACACAGTGGAAGAACCGCTCTGGTAGCCGCAGAACGGCGCCTTGTCCGGTCCATTGAGCGGCGAGGATGCACAGACCGGGACCCGCCGGCCTGTGCCAAGCTCAACCCATCCCGGTTTTGCACTACATTGGTGCAATGACTGCCGCACTACCCCCGCCCGCCCTCGACGTCCTCGGCACTCCGGTCGCCTGGGCCGACGCCGATGGCCGCGTGGTCGGCTGCAACCCCGCCTTTGCCCGCTGGCTGGGCGTCAGCGTTCGCCGCCTGCTGGGCCAGCCGCTGGCCTCGCTGGAAGTGCAGGGCGAGGCCCTGGCGCACTTCCTGGCCCGTGACGAGCGCGATACCCTGCGCCTGCACCGTCTCGCCCTCGCCCTGCCGGGCGACGCCCCGCGCTTCGCCGAAGGCTGGCTGAGCCGGTGGGACGCGGGCGGCTGGCTGCTTGAAGCGCATCCGGTCGATGAATTCCCCGGGCTCGACCCGACCCAGGCCCTGCCCAGTGCGCTCAGCGCGGCGCTCAAAGGACTGGCCCACGAGCTGCGTAATCCACTGGCCGGGCTCAAGGGCGCGGCGCAGTTGCTGGCGCGGCGCAACGCGCAGCGGGCCGCCGATGAGCGCGACCCGGACGAACGCGAGCTGATCGAGCTGATCGGCTCGGAGATCGAACGCCTCAACGGGCTGCTCGAGCAACTGCTGTCGCCTGCGCCGGCCGCGCCGCATGCGCCGCTGAACATCCACGCCTCGCTGGAGCGCGTGCTGCGGCTGGCCGAGAGCGAGGGCGGCTGGGCGGTGCGTCTGCAGCGGGATTACGACCCCAGCATTCCCGAATTCGACGGCGACGCCGACCGCCTCACCCAGGCGGTGTGGAACCTGGTGCGCAATGCGATCCAGGCCGGCGCCGGCAGCGTCACCCTGCGGACCCGGGTTGAACATGGCGTGCGCATCGGCGACCGGCTGCATCCGCTTGCGTTGCGTCTTGAAATCGCCGACGACGGCCGCGGCGTGCCCGAGCAGCTGGCCGAGCACCTGTTCCTGCCGCTGGTCAGCGGCCGCGCCGAAGGCACCGGGCTGGGCCTGGCGCTGGCCCAGCAGGTGGCGCGCGAACATCGCGGCACGCTGACCTACCGCTCGCGCCCGGGGCATACCGTGTTCACCGTGCTGCTGCCGATCGGCCACGGCACGCCTGCCGAGGAGGCCGCCCATGGCGGATGACACCAATCGCACCGCCCAGCGTGTCTGGGTGGTCGATGACGACCGCGCGGTGCGTTTCGTGCTCTGTACGGCGCTGCGCGATGCGGGCTATCGGGTGGAAGGCTTCGATGGCGCCGCTGCGGCGCTGGCGATGCTTGCCAGCCAGCCGCCGCCGGACCTGCTGTTCACCGACGTGCGCATGCCCGGTGACGATGGCTTGGTGCTGCTGGACAAACTCAAGGCCGCGCACCCGCAGCTGCCGGTGATCGTGATGTCGGCCTACACCGATGTGGCCAGCACCGCCGGCGCGTTCCGTGGCGGTGCGCAGGAATTCCTGTCCAAACCATTCGATCTGGATGACGCGGTAGCGCTGGCCCAGCGCGTGCTGCCCGAACCGGACGCGCTGGCCGCTGCACCCGTGCCTGCCGCCGCCGAACCGGGCACCGACCAGCGCCCGCAGCTGGTCGGTGATACCCCGGCGATGCGCGCGCTGTTCCGCGCGATCGGGCGGCTGGCGCAGGCGCCGCTGTCGGTGCTGATCAACGGCGAAACCGGCACCGGCAAGGAACTGGTCGCGCATGCGCTGCACCATGAATCCCCGCGCGTGCAGGGGCCGTTCGTCGCACTCAACACCGCTGCGATTCCCGCCGAGCTGCTCGAAAGCGAACTGTTCGGCCACGAAGCGGGCGCGTTCACCGGCGCGCAGCGGCGCCATGTCGGCCGCTTCGAGCAGGCCAACGGCGGCACGCTGTTCCTCGATGAAATCGGCGACATGCCGCTGCCATTGCAGACGCGCCTGCTGCGCGTACTGGCCGAGGGCGAGTTCTTCCGCGTCGGCGGGCGCGAGCTTATCCGCGTGGACGTGCGGGTGATCGCCGCCACCCACCAGGACCTGGAATCGCTGGTCGCGCAGGGGCGCTTCCGCGCCGACCTGCTGCATCGGCTGGACGTGGTGCGCCTGCGCCTGCCGCCGCTGCGCGAGCGTCGCGACGACATCGCACACCTGGCCGATACCTTCCTGGCTGCGGCGGCACGCAAGCTGGATACGCCGCCCAAGCGCCTCACCGCATCGGCGCTGCAGGCGCTGCGCGAGCACGACTGGCCGGGCAACGTGCGCGAGCTGGAAAACGTGTGCTGGCGGATGGCCGCACTCGCCGCCTCGGACACCATCGGCGTCGCCGATGTGGACAGTGCGCTGCACCGGGGCGGCGGCCCGCGCACGCGCGCGGCCGGTGATCCGGGTCAGTGGGAGGCCCTGCTGTCGGCCTGGGCCCGGCAGCGACTGGCGGAAGGCGCGGAAGGCCTGCACGCGCAGGTCCGCGAACGCGTCGACCAGGCCCTGCTCGAGGCCGCGCTGCAGATCACCCACGGCCGTCGCGCCGAGGCCGCTGCCCGCCTGGGCATGGGCCGCAACACCCTGACCCGCAAGCTCGGCGCCGGGCGCCGTCGCGGCGGATGAACCGCATGTCCACGCCGCGTGTGCGCCACGTCCGTGCCGCTTTCATGGCCTGTGGACGAGCACCGCGTTAGTTTGCAACCAAGGAGTCTTCCATGCGCAGTTCCACTGTCATCCTCGCTGCGGCCGTCCTGTTCGGTCTGGCCGCCTGCGGCACTACACCGCCGCCGCGCCCCACCGCGCCACCGGTACCGATGGTGAGCACGGCCAAGATGGCCGAAGCCAACCTGTCGTCGGCGTCGGCCAGCCTGGTCAGCGGCCGCCTGGCACTGGTGCCCGATGCGCGCGGGGTGCACATCACCGGTGTCATCGGAGGCTTGCAGCCGATGCAGACGGCGGCGTTCCATGTGCATGAGCGCGGCGATTGCAGCGCCGTGGACGCGAGTAGCGCCGGTCCGCATTTCAACCCGACCGCGCAGCCGCACGGTCGCAACAGCGCCGGCCCGCACCATGCCGGTGACATGGACAACCTGCGTACGGACGCGCAGGGACGTGTGAACGTCGACGTTCGCCTGCCAGCGGTTACCCTTGGCGGCGGCGCAGCCACCGATATCGCCGGGCGTGCACTGGTCGTGCATGCCAACGCCGACGATTACCGCAGCCAGCCCGCCGGCAATGCCGGCGCCCGAATTGCCTGTGGCCTCATCCGGGTCGTGCGCTGATCGCGCCTCCCGCTGACGCTGCTTCTTCCACCGCTACCCGCAAGGAGTTCCACATGCGTTTGATCCATACCACCCTGTTCGCCGCCATCGCCGCGCTCGGCCTGAGCGCCTGCAACAAGCCGGCCGAACCCACGCCGGAAGCCACGCCGGCCGCCGAAGCCACCGCTTCGCAGCCGGCCGCCGAAGCCACGACCGACGCACCGCCGGCCATGACCAGCGAAGCCCACGCCAACCAGGGCGCCGTGGCCGAGCTTGCCCCGACCAAGGGCAATGACGTCAAGGGCAACGTGACCTTCAGCGTCGTCGACGGCAAGGTCCACGTGAAGGGCCAGGTCAGTGGCCTGAAGCCCAACAGCGAGCACGGCTTCCACATCCACGAGAAGGGCGATTGCAGCGCGCCGGACGGCGCCAGCGCCGGCGGCCACTTCAACCCGGCCAAGGAAGATCACGGCAACGTCGCCACCACCCCGCACCACGGCGGTGACATCCCCAACATCAAGGCCGACGCCCAGGGCAACGCCATGGTCGATGCCGACGTGTCCACCAACGTCAACGTGGGCAAGGGCGATGACTTCGACATCATCGGCCGTGGCCTGATCGTCCACGCCGACGCGGACGACTACAAGACCCAGCCGACCGGCAACGCGGGTGCGCGCCTGGCCTGTGCGGTGATCAAAGCCGCGCCGTAACCGAGGCGGTGCAGAATGAAAAACGCCGGCGATTGCCGGCGTTTTTTTTGGAGCGCGGATAGAGCCACGCCATGCGTGGCTGCCATGATCGCTATCGATGCCCGCGGGAGCCGGCCAGCGGCCGGCCCTACCGTTAGCGGGTCAGCAGCTCGCGCGCGTCCTGGCCGGCTTCGCAATGCACGAACAGCACCGGCAAGCCGTGCGATTCGAGCACCGCCGCCATCTGCCGCTGGCGGATCAGGTACTGGTCGTAGATGCCCTGCAGACGATCGCAGTCGCCGGTGCCGTGGTTGTAGAACGCGCACCAGCCGGCCGGATCGAACAACGCCATACGCACTTCGCCATCGGCGTATCGCAGCAGCGGCTCGGGCGGCGCGTCCAGCCATTCCTCGACATGCGGCGCCATCAGTGCGGTCTCGATCAGCGGCCACAGCACCGCCAGGCCCTGGTTGTCGTACTGCATCGACATCATCGCGGCCAGGTCATTCACCGTGAAATAGCGCGCGTGTTCGATCTGCGCGCCGAAGGCGGTCTGCGCCTGCAGGGCGGTGTCGGCCTGGGCCATGCCCTGGGCCAGCAGCACCTCTTCCAGCGCGTCGGCAACGGCCTGGGTCTGCGCCACCTCGGTACCGGTCAGCAGGAACGGCACCACGCGCAGACCGCCGCCGGTCAGCCCGGCATCGGCCTGGAACGGTAGTGGTACGTCGCCGTCGGCACCGGCGCCGAAGGCCAGCATGCGCGGGCCGTGGCTGCGGCCGGGCGCGCGCATCTGCAGTTCTTCCAGACGGCGGTGCACCGGCCAACCCGGGCGCAGCACTTCAGCCGGATCGAAATGCGCGCCGGCGAACACGAAGTCCAGCCCGCTGACGGCCGGGACCAGTCTGGCCAGGTCGCGGCCGACGCGTTCGGCCAGTTCGCCAGCCTGTTCGGAGGACAGCGCGGCATGGCGCGGCACGTCGCCGCCAGCCAGTTCCAATGCCAGGACGCCAAGGGCATTCATGCCGGGGTCGGGTTTGCTCATGGTTTCACGGTTGGCCCATCACAGGGCGGCAGCTACACTTGCCCCCATTATGCCTGCTCCTTCGTGCAGGCCATGTTGCAGACACCCCTCCCATGCCAGGTATCTCCATGCCCAACGCCCGTCCCGTCGCCATCCTCGGTGGCGTCCGCATCCCGTTCTGCCGCCAGAACACGGCCTATTCGGACGTCGGCAACCTCGGCATGTCGGTACGCACGCTCGGCGCGCTGGTCGAACGTTTCGGTCTGCACGGGCAGCAGCTCGGCGAAGTGGCGATGGGCGCGGTGATCAAGCACTCCAGCGACTGGAACTTGGGCCGGGAAGCGACGTTGTCCTCGGGCCTGTCCCCGCTGACCCCGGGCATCACCATGCAGCGCGCCTGCGGTACCTCGCTGGACACCATCATCGCGGTGGCCAACAAGATCGCGCTCGGCCAGATCGAATCGGGCATCGGCGGCGGATCGGACACCACCTCCGACGTGCCGATCGTGTACGGCAAGAAGCTGCGCGCGCGCCTGCTGGCGGCCAATCGCGCCAAGTCCACCGGCGACAAATTCAAGGCACTGACCCGCGGCTTCAAGCTCAGCGAGCTCAAGCCCGAGTTCCCCGGCGTGGCCGAGCCGCGTACCGGCAAAAGCATGGGCGACCACTGCGAGGACATGGCCAAGGAATGGAACATCTCGCGCGATTCGCAGGACGAATGGGCGGTGTCCTCGCACAAGAAGCTGGCCGCCGCCTATGAGCGCGGGTTCTTCACCGACCTGATCGCCCCGTTCCGTGGCGTCGAGCGCGACAACATCCTGCGCGCCGATACCTCGCTGGAAAAGCTGGCCACGCTCAAGCCGGCCTTCGACAAGGTGTCCGGTCGCGGCACGCTGACCGCCGCCAACTCCACCCCGCTTACCGACGGCGCCTCGGCGGTGCTGCTGGCCAGTGAGGAATGGGCGCGCGCGCACGGCCACGAACCGCTGGCCTACCTGCGCGATTCGCAGGTGGCCGCCGTCGATTTCGTGCACGGCGAAGGCCTGCTGATGGCCCCGACCATTGCGGTGCCGGAGATGCTCAAGCGCAACGGGCTGACGTTGCAGGATTTCGACATCTACGAAATCCATGAAGCGTTTGCCGCGCAGGTGCTGTGCACGCTGCGCGCGTGGGAAAGCGAAGATTACTGCCGCAACCGCCTCGGCCTGGATGCGCCGCTGGGCCGTATCGACCCGGCCAAGATCAACCTGCTGGGGTCGTCGCTGGCCACCGGCCACCCGTTCGCCGCCACCGGTGCGCGAGTGATCGCCACGGCGGCCAAGCAGCTGGCCGAACGCGGCGGTGGCCGCGCGCTTGTCTCGATCTGCACCGCTGGCGGCATGGGCGTGGTGGCGATCGTCGAACGCTGATCGGGCCCGATGCGCAAACCGAAAAGGCCGCCCAAGGGGCGGCCTTTCTGTATGTAAAGCCACCCCATGGGTGGCTGCACAACCATCCGAAGCCCGCTAGTGCCGGCCGCTGGCCGGCTCTCCATGGACGTTGGATGGGTGTGTGTGGAGCTGTGTGGAGCCGGCCAGCGGCCGGCACTACGTATGCGTGGATGCAGCGCCCGCAATCACGGCAGGCGCGGGTTGCCGAATTCGTCGCGCTCATCGCGCACGACCGGGGCCAGGACCGGGTCGATCCGCTGACCCGGCAACGGCTGGGACATCAACGACTGTTCTTCCACCGTCGCGCGCTCGGGCACCACCGGTTCCAGCGGTGCCACGGCGGCATTGGCGCGGGCCAGCGCGATGCTGTCATCACCACGCTGCTGGCGCAGCGCGTTGGCCAAGCACTGCGACGCCAACGCCGGTTCGCCACGGTCGACGAACAACTGGCCCAGCGCTTCCCACGCGGCCGGACCGGCGCCAGCGGCGATAGCGCGGTGCAGGTAATCCTCGGCCAGGCTGTGCTGGCGCTGACGCGTAGCGATGCGGCCCAGTGCCAGCAGCAGCGCCGGGCTGGCCGGCTGGTTGCCCAGCCAGCGCTGCAGGTTGGCCTGGCGCGTGGCCAGCTTGTCCACCGGCATCTGTCCGTACAGGGTCACCACCGATTCGTCCCAGCGCGTATCCAGCGCCTGCTCCAGGTTCAGCAGCGCCGGCTCGTCCCAGTCCAGCGCCACCGCGCGCAGCGCATAGGCCGAGACCACGTCCGGATCGCTGCGCAGGGCCTTGGGCGTGGCTTCCCACTGCGCGGCCAAGGCATTGACGTCGCCCGCTTCCAGCAGCGACTGCGCCGCCAGGCGGGTTTCCAGTTCGGCGACCGCCTCGTCCGGCAGCACCTTCTGCTTGCGCAGCGCGCCCAGCTGGCCGTAAGCCTCGTGCGCGCGGTCGGCGCGGGCCAGGGCTTCGGTGCGCAGCCACAGGCCGCGCGGCGGCAGCGGCTGGATCGTCGCGGTGTCCAGCAGGTTGATCGCATCCACCGGGCGTTCCTGCGCCAGCAGGCGTTCGGCCTGCAGCAGGGCGTGCAGGGTGGCATCCTCGCTGGCCAACCGCTGCAGGTACTGATTCACGGCGGCCTGGTCATCGCGCGCCTGTGCGCTGCGCACGGCAGTGACCATCGCCACGGCGGCCACGTCCTTGTCTTCGGCGGCGGTTTCCAGCAGCTTTTCAGCGCGCTGCCATTGGCCCTGTTCGTGGGCGTGGATGCCGTCGATCAGGCGCGCGCGGCCCTGCTTGCGGCGGTAGCGGCCCCAGGCGCGGAACGGCGAGGCCAGCAGGCTCCACAGCAGCCACAGCACCAGCAGCCCGACCAGCGCCATCAAGGCCACCTGCGGCACCGTCGAGCGGTAGTCGTTGCCGCCGTAGCGGTAGATCACTTCGCCGAACTGGCGAAGCTGCTCGGTGCCGAGGAACTGCGAGGCGATCACGCCCAGCGCCACGGCCAGCAACAGCACCACCAAAGATTGGAAGGGTTTCATCGATCATCTCCATCGCGCATCGAGCGCAGTTGCTGCAGGGTGCTGCCCAGTTCGGGCAGCGCGGGCTGCAGCACGCGCATGCGCAGTTGCTGCAGTTCAGCACGACGCTCGCGCAGGGCGGGTGAATCCGGCCACAGCCGCGGTAGCCACAGCGCCACGCGGTCCACGGCCTGGGTGAAGCCGGCCTGGTCGCCGCGTTCGACCGCCGCGCGTGCCAAGGTCAATTCCAGTTGCAGCGCATCCCAGCCGGCCACGCGCTCGGCGTCGGTCAGCGGGCCCTGCGTGCGGGTGGGGGTGATGGTCACAAACGGTGCCAGCACCTGCTGCCACCACGGCGCACCCGCCTCCGGGCCAGTACCGGCATCGACCTGCTCGGGCACCTGCTCCAGGGCCTTGGAGAACGCCGCCAGTTGCCGCCCGGTCGCCACGCGCGCGCCCGGACCCAGCGCATCCACCGCATTGCGTTCCTGCATCAGCGCCTGGCGCACGTTGAGGTATTCATTGCCCTGCACGTCGGCCAGTGTGGCCGCCGCCAGTGCGTACAGGCGCTTGGCACCGTCCACGTCATCGGCATAGGCAAGACGCTGCGCGGCCTGGCTGAGCAGCAGTTCGGTCTCTTCCAGCTGCAGTGCCTGCGCGCCGTGGCGGGTGCTGTCGGCAAGCTTGGCCAGGTTGTCTTCGAGCAGCGCGCTGCGCTGGCTCAGGCCCAGCATTTCATCGCGCAGCACCCGGTTGGTGGCGGCCGCATCCTGCACCCGTTGCGACGTCGACCGCTGGTCGCGGCGCAGCGCTTCCACGCTGTCCACCAGCCCCTGCAGCTGCAGGCCGGCATCGGCTTCGCGCTGCAGGACGCGCGCCTGTTCGGCCTGCCAACGGGTCCAGCCCCACGCCACGCCCGCACCGATCACCAGCACGACCGCAAGCGGGGCGATCCAGCGCAGGGAGCGGGAAGCGGGAGGTGGCGAAACGTCGTCATTCATGCGGGCATCCTTGTCGATCGCGCCGGGCTGTCCACAAGCTGGCGAGCGACGTGATGCACAGCATCGCCCGTCGCCCGCGCGGCCCGCAAGGCCGGGAACGTCGCCTGTTCAGGAAGACGCGGAAGTGATGATCGCAGCGTGTGCAGCCTGCGCCAGCTGGCGTGGTAAGGGGCCTTGGGCGAGCTGCACCTGCGTAAATCCCGCGTCGGCGGCCTGTTCGGCCAGGCGCGCGCTGGCGGCCACCACGATCGCCTCGCGCACCCGGGACTGCAGATCGTGCGGCAGCCGCGCCAGCAGCAGGGTCAGCGCCTCGCCACTGCTCAGTGCCAGTACCCACGGCGTGGCACTGCGGCGCAGCCGTTGCAGCGCGCGCGGTGGCAGCGCCAGCGGCACGCGCTGGTAGACATCGGCGCGCTGCAGCTGCGCACCGCGCTCGACCAGGGTGGCGGCGATGATCCCGCGCCCGCCCGGAGCGGTGACCAGCCCGGCCTCCAGCCCGTGCAGGTCGGCCAGCTCGGGCAAGGCCAGCAGGCCTTCGCTGTCCATCCGCGTGGGCGCCAGCACCGTGCCGACGCCGTGCGCGTGCAGCGCCGCCGCGGTGCCGGCACCGACCGCCAGCAAGGTGCCTGGGTGGGCGCCACCGAGCGGCTGCAGGCGCGCGGCGGCGTGCACGGCCGCCGGGCTGCTGAACACCACCCGCTGCGCATTCAGCGCGCGCGCCAGCTGTGCGCGGCTGGCCCCATCGTCACGGACCTGCAGCGCCCACGGCGACAACGCCACCACGCGTGCGCCCGCCGCCTGCGCAGCCCGCCGCAACGGCGCGTGCTGGCCGCGCGGGCGCAGCGAAATCAGGGTCCATTCCGGCACATGTGCATCACGGTTCATTGCGGGCATTATGCGAGCCCTTTGGCGTAGCGTTGTCGTGTCGATGTCCATTCCTGAATCCCTGTCCGTGCAGCTGGCCGACCTGCAGCATGTCCTGGACCGCATGCCGCCGGTGGCGGCCATGCAGATCCGCGTTGAATCCTATGCCGATGGCCTGCTCGACCTGCGCGCGCCGCTGGCGGCCAACGTCAACGACAAGGGCAACGCGTTCGGCGGCAGCCTGTCCTCGGCGCTGACCCTGTCCGGCTGGGCGCTGGTGACCCTGCGGCTGCGCCTGGCCGGGTTCGATGCGGACGTGTACGTGGCCGACAGCCATGTGCGCTATCTGGCGCCGGTCTACGAGGACCTGCACGCGCAGGCGCAGGCTGCCGACGAGGCCGATTGGGAGGGCTTTCTGGCTACCTTCGCCCAGCGCGGCAAGGCCCGCATCGGCCTGGTCGCCCGCCAGCCCGGCAGCGGCGGCAAGCCGGCGGCTGAACTGACCGGTCGTTTCGTGGCCTTCGCAAGGCGGTAGGATGGGCGCCTTGCCGATTGGGGAATTCGCATGCGTCGTACCTTTCAGATTCTGCTGCTGGCCTTGTTCGCGCTGACCAGCGTGACCGTGCTGGCGGCCGAGCAGAAAACCACCAAGAAGCAGCGCAAGGAACTGGAAGAAACCCAGGTCAAGTACGACTCCACCCTGCGCTGGGGCACGGTCGAGGACGCGCTGCCGTACCTGGATCCCGAATACGCCAAGCTGCACCCGCTGACCGACCTGGAACTGCGCCGCTTCGAGCAGGTGAAGATCTCCAGCTATCGCGCCGGCGACAACCTGCCGCTGCCCGATGGCCGGGTCGGCCGCAACGCCGAAGCCCGGGTGATCAACCTCAACACCCAGTCCGAGCGCGCGGTGCGGGTCAAGGAAATCTGGCGCTGGGATGCCGAGGGCAAGCGCTGGCTGCAGGCCAACGGCCTGCCCGACCTCTGGCAGGACCAGGACCGCTGAACCCCGCCCCGGTGGGGGCTGGACGCCGATTCGCCCGCATGTGCGACAATCGGCGCCCGCTTATCGACCCGTGATCTTAGTGAATTACGAAGAGTTGCTGGCATTTGCCGGCCGAAACCCGATGTTGTCGATGGCCCTGGTCGGCCTGACCGTGGCCATCATCGTCACTGAAGTCCGCCGCCTGTTCCGCGGCTTCAAATCGCTCAAGCCCGCCGAGCTGACCCACCTGATCAATGCTGGTGGCGCCGTCGTGGTCGATCTGTCTTCCAGCAGCGATTTCGAGAAGGGCCACATCGCCGGCAGCCGCAACGTGCAGCCTGCCCAGTTCGGTCCGGAGCACAAGCTGGTGGTCAACGCCAAGCAGAGCCCGGTCGTGCTGGTGTGCCGCACGGGCACCGCCTCGGAAACCGCGGCCAAGGCGCTGAAGAAAGCCGGGTTCGAACAGGTCAACGTGCTCGACGGTGGCATCCCCGCCTGGCAGCAGGCCGAGCTGCCGCTGGTCAAGGGCCGCAACTGATTTCTGCCGGATTGCGCCGCTCGCCTTGTGCGCGGCGCCACACGCCCCCATCGCAGGGCATGTAACAATCCATTCTTATTGCATTCATTCTTGGAGCTACAGGAAATGTCCGAAGAGACCACCAACGGCGCCGTTGCGCCGGCCGATGCCGCCACCGGCCCCGCGTTCACCGTCGAGAAGATCTACGTCAAGGACGTTTCCTTCGAGTCGCCCAACGCGCCGGCCGTGTTCAACGATGCCGTGCAGCCGGAACTGCAGCTCAACCTCAACCAGCGCGTGCAGCGTCTGGGCGAGAACGCCTTTGAAGTCGTGCTGGCCGTGACCCTGACCTGCAAGGCCGGCGACAAGACCGCCTATGTGGCCGAAGTGCAGCAGGCCGGCGTGTTCGGCCTGGTCGGCCTGGACCCGCAGTCGATCGACGTGCTGCTCGGCACCCAGTGCCCGAACATCCTGTTCCCGTACGTGCGTTCGCTGATCAGCGAGCTGATCCAGGCCGGCGGCTTCCCGCCGTTCTTCCTGCAGCCGATCAACTTCGAAGGCCTGTACTCGGAAACCCTGCGTCAGCGCCAGGAGCAGGGTGAAACCTCGCTGGCCGACTCCGAGCCGGCCGGCAACGCCTGATCGGCGCTGCTGTCGTATCGATGAGCACCAACGCAGACAAGATCGCGGTTCTCGGCGCCGGCTCCTGGGGCACGGCGCTGGCCAGTCTGCTCGCCCGGCACGGTCA
Source organism: Stenotrophomonas sp. P5_A8 (assembly GCF_056400545.1). Classification (NCBI taxonomy): domain Bacteria; kingdom Pseudomonadati; phylum Pseudomonadota; class Gammaproteobacteria; order Lysobacterales; family Lysobacteraceae; genus Stenotrophomonas; species Stenotrophomonas sp. P5_A8. Next base: position 17,211 of record NZ_JBFULB010000111.1, read on the forward strand.
TCAGACCGTGCTGTGGGGGCGCGACGCGGCCATGGTCGAGGCCATCGACCAGCGTCACGAGAACACCCGTTACCTCCCGGGCATTCCCTTGCCGGCCTCGCTGCGCGCCACCACCGACCTGGCCGCTGCGGTCAGCGACGCGACCTGGATCCTGGTGGTGGTGCCGTCGCACGCCTTCGGTGAAACCGTGCGCGCGCTGGCACCATTGCGTCCGGCCGATGCCGGCGTGGCCTGGGCGACCAAGGGCTTCGAGCCCGGTTCGGGCCGTTTCCTGCATGAAGTGGCGCGCGAGGTCCTCGGACCGGACGTGCCGCTGGCCGTGGTCACCGGTCCCTCCTTCGCCAAGGAAGTCACCCTGGGCCTGCCAACCGCGATCACCGTGCACGGTGACGCGCCGGAGTTCGCCCAGCAGGTGGCCGACGCGATGCACGGCCCGGCGTTCCGCGCCTATACCGGTGACGACATGGTCGGCGCCGAGCTGGGCGGTGCGATGAAGAACGTGCTGGCCGTGGCCACCGGCGTCGCCGATGGCATGCAACTGGGCCTCAACGCCCGTGCCGGCCTGATTACCCGCGGCCTCAACGAGATGCTGCGCCTGGCCGCGGCGATCGGGGCCAAGCCCGAGACCCTGATGGGCCTGGCCGGGCTGGGCGATCTGGTGCTGACCTGCACCGGCGATCTGTCGCGTAACCGTCGCCTCGGCCTGGCGCTGGGACGCGGCCAATCGCTGCAGGATGCGGTGCGCGAAATCGGCCAGGTGGTCGAGTCGGTGCAGACCGCCGACGAGGTCATGCGCCAGGCCCGCCGCCACGGCATCGACCTGCCGATCTCCGATCGGGTGCGGGCGGTACTGCACGGCGAGCAGACGCCGGAAGAGGGATTGCGTGCCTTGTTGGCACGCGAGCAGAAGCCGGAATATCCGGACACGCTGTTCAAATGATCCACGAAGACCCCGGCCCAGTGCCGGGGTTTTTGTAGGTGGGCCCACCCCGGAAACGCAAAAACCCGGCACAAGGCCGGGTTTCTGCGTGGCGTACCGACGAGGGTGTCGCCATAGGGGGTAGAGCCGACCGATGGTCGGCTGCCGTCCGCAAAAAACACGGCGGCCTTGCATAAGTGAAGCCCGGCGTAAACCGGGCTTCATGGCGCAGGGGAGAGAGACCGCGCCATCCAACAACGTACCGCGGTGTTCCGGTATTACCAGGTGAAGCGCGGACCGACGAACCATTCCTTGTCGCCGCCCTTGGCCAGCTTCACTTCGCCAGCCAAGCCCCAGTTCTGGTTGAACTTGGCCTGGGCGCCAACGCGGCCGTAGAACTCGCCGTCCGGGTTGATGCCGTGCTTCTTGCTGTAATCCTCGTAACCGGCCATCACGTAGCCTTCGATGTTCGGGGTGAACGCGCTGCGCACGCCCACTTCGGTCGAGTAGCCGTTGAAGTCCAGGCCGTGCTTCGGATCGAACTTCTGGTAGGCCACGCGCGCCACCAGGTCGGTGGTCGGGGCGATGCCGTAGTTGTAGCCGACACCCACCTTCCACTGGTCCACGTCATTGCTGCCGCGCTTGGTTTCCTGCACGTTGTAGTCGCCAAAGACATGGAAGTTCGGCGCCACGGCGACCGAGCCCTTCACCGCCCAACCGTCGGCGTCGCCACCCTTGGCGTCGGTGTTCACGTAGCCGCCTTCGACATAGTTGTACGACAGGCCATCGGTTGCCGAAGCAGCGAACGGCAGGGCAGCAAGCAGACCTAGGGCAAGCAAAGAAGTCTTCATATCGGGACACACCTTTAATTATTTTGGTTTCGTCGACCGCCCCTCCGGGGAGGGGAGAGAAGGACGGTCGACAGGTGTGAATTATCCGTTACGCGATCTAATCGACCCTGAATATTGAACTGAGCGGTATATGAATGAAGCGCGCGTTCAGGGAACTTGGCCGTCGCAGTCATAGCCGAGGTCTGTACAAAAAATCCCTAAACCGCACCGAGCGATGGCACGCGTCAGCGCAGCCGTGCTCTAAGCAGAGGCGAGGGCCAATGCAAGCTCGCGACCATTGCACCAAACGTATCAGGAAGAGGTTGATCCCCGTCTGGAGGGTGGGCCTGTAACACGCAGTTCTTCGAATCACTGTTCGGAGCGCCGGTGAACAATGAAGACGATTTGCTCGATCCTGTAATCCGACACTGGCTTCTGTCGGAGGCAACGCCCCGCGTCGGGGCTAAAGAGATCGAAGGTGCGTACCAGGCGTATACACGGGGAATGGCCGACTTCTACTAAGTCGGCTCAGGCAAAGTGCCGGAATGCGGCTGACGGCTAGCTTCTCCTATGCATCCTCACTGCAACTCCTGGAGTTTGCATCAGCGTGAAGCATGATGTGCGCCCAGAGATGGAGGACTTAGGGGTCTGCTTTTGGCCGGAAGCGGACACATGAAGCGGACAGCCTTATCGAGATGCACGCGTCCGCTTGCAGCCACGAGGAATCATTCTTTGGCACTGGCCAAACAGCTATGCGGCTGCAGTTTCAAACACCCATCAGCGGCTAACCTGCTTCATCGCAATTCCGAACGCATAGGATTCGAGTGGGACGTCCTCGCCGGGCGAATAGAACAGGACGCCGCCCTTCTCTTTGAAACCTTGAAGCACATCAAGTGCCAACGAGGAGGCAAGGCATAGGGCATGAAGCGAGCTGACCCCATGGGCGTCGTGGAGCTTCTTATAAAGTGGCAGTACCGCCACCGGACAAGCCCACTCCATAGGATCATCCCCGACCTGATATGGCGTACCAATCTGGATGTTGATCATGAACGCATCCTCATCGGGACGCTGCCCCCAGATCACTTCATTGGCAATAACCGAGTTCATCTTCGCCTTGTCTCACGACGCCAGGCCTTCCCAAGCGTCTTCGGTCTCTTGAAGGTTGCCATGGCGGACCGATGGTCTGCTATCGGCCTTGGGTTCAACCGGTCGACGCAACACACTGAAGACCAGCCGGCGTCCGCGTTGCCACCTCCCGCATTTCCGCACGAGGCGCCCGGAACAGGTGACGTAGCCTCGCGTGGGTATGCCAAGCTGCGCACCAATCTTGTTCGCAGTGTCCGCCCACGTTACGATCCGCCTGCCCCGGTTTACTGTTCTACCCCGCATCCATGATGGAAGCCCATGAGCGAACAGACTGCCATTCCCGTTTCGGTTGACACCGATTCCCACCAGGGCGAGTTTTACTTTCTGGAACCCAGTCGCTGGAATGACGGCATCGGGCACGGCCTGCAGTTTGCCAACGAAACGGTACTGTGCCGGCCAGGTATGCGCACGGTCGATCGTCCCAACGGCGATCCTGCCCAGTACCCCGAACGCCCTCATCTGGTGCATGTGCCGGCCGAAGGCGGACTGCCGCGCGATTTCGAGGTGTACGCCAGCATCTGGATTGTTTCGCAGGCCTTGAAAGACGTCTTCGATGCAGTGGACCGGCAAGGCTTTGCGTTCGCTGCGTGTGACTTCACGTTGGCCGATGGCACTCCCGGGCCGCAGTACTACCTGTGCGATGTGATTCGCGAACTCGATGCGCTTGATGCCCCGGCATCCCGGGTGAAGGTCACGCTGGAGCACGACTTCATCACCGACCAGGACGTGCAGTTCTACAGCATTGCCGGGGGTGCTTCGCTGGTGTTCAAGAAAGGGGTTGTAGGCGGCGCACACATTTTCCGCCAGCCCAACAGCGGGTTCGCCCCCATTTGTGATCGGACGATGTTCGACGCCCTCAGCCGCGCGACGTTGGACGGTGTACGACTGCGGGACGCTTCAGCGCTGTAAGACATCCATCCCTGAAATGGACTTCTGAGCGGGAGTTGACCGATGCCGGATACACCGGTTTTCCGTGGACACCACATCGTCGAGCAGGCCGCGTTCAAGGAGAGCCGGCTGCTTCAGGAGCTGGCCAAACGCGGCCTCTTCGACCTGCACGGTGAAGGCAATATCCTCAATTTGCCAGTCGACCGCGCATTGGCTGCAAAGATGGGTATTTCGCCTCATGGGGGCGGTCCGCTGGCCGGCTACTCGGACGAACTGGCCACCTTGCTCAGGGACCTGGAAAACACCCCCGACGGCAAGGCCACGCTGGGTGAACTGGGAACACCCCAACAACAGGCCGCGGCCGCCGAGCGCATGGGTGCTCGCGTAGCGAACCTCGACCATACCCTGCGGGCCGGCCTGGTGAACGGTGACCTGGTCACCAACGCGCCAGAGGGCATGTCGACGGATGTGGCCAACGCCAAGGTCCGAAGGTTCTTCGGTGATGTTGATGGATACCAGCGCGCGCACACCGAACAGATCAACGAATTCAAGGCCATGCGGCCGGACGAACTGCGCTGGCGCGCTGTCACCCAGTCCGAAGCCAACGTCACTCTGGCGCTGGAGGCGATTGAAAAGCCCAATGCTTCCGCGCTCAGCCCACGCTGGGGCGGTCGTGCATCGCTTGGCAACGCGATTGAAGAAGCCAACCAGGCAGGCCGTCTGCCGCTCGCAGAGCACACCGCGGCGAACGTTCGCAACGCCTTCAATCTTGAAAAACCGCTGACCGTCACGCGACCTGCGCTCAACCCCGGCCCTGGTGCCAGCGCGTCGGACGTGGCCGGTCATGTGGGAAGACCCAGCACCAGCGCATCGGATCTGGCCGGCAATGCAGGCAGGGCCGGTGCAACCGAAGGCGCAGCCAGCGAGGCGGCAGCCGTGGCCGCGCGCGGACGCCTCGGTGGTGCCGGCATGCTCACCGCTGCCGGGGTGGCTGCGTTGGCGGTGGACTTTGCGGTGACCGGCCACCGCGTGGCCGAGTTGCGCTCGCAGGGCAACCAGGCGGGCGCGGACTCGGCTACCACCCACTTCGTGGGACGTACC